>CAZPBT010000419.1:0-1501 GCA_964584555.1 uncultured Chitinophagales bacterium | reverse complement strand
CGTATAAGCGTGGGTACAATGGAAGAAAATGAACGCTTAATTGAAGTTTTAAAAAATTACGGTTAATACTTTTAAACAGATGGCATTATTTATAAAAAATGATGTTTATTGAAAAATAATTAAATTCAAATGAAACAAAAATTATTATTTATAGACCGAGACGGTACGATAATACTTGAGCCGCAAGATAATTATCAAATCGACAAGTTTGAAAAATTGGCATTTTTGCCGGATGCCATTTCTGCTTTAAAGTACATTGCAGAACAAACTGATTTTCATTTAGTGATGATTACCAATCAAGATGGTTTAGGAACAAAATCTTTCCCTGAAAAAACTTTTTGGGGACCGCATCAACTCATGCTATCAGTTTTAGAATCAGAAGGAGTTGTATTTGATGCTATTTATATCGACCGCACATTTGCTAAAGACAATGCTCCAACCCGAAAACCCAATACCGGTTTATTGACGGAATATTTTGACAAAGAAAAATACGATTTGGAAAATTCTTATGTTATCGGTGACAGGTTAACGGATATTCAACTGGCTAAAAATCTCGGAGCAAAAGGCATTTTGATAGGAAGAAGTTCGGATAAAACAGATGACAATAAACTGAATCAGAAAGCCTTGCAAAATTGCATTGCACTAAAAACCGATAGCTGGAAGGTAATTGCAGATTACTTATGTCAGCCACAACGCAAAATTCAGCTGAAACGCGAAACCAATGAAACTAAAATTACAGTCAGTCTGAATCTGGATGGAAAAGGAATATCTAAAATTAATACAGGGCTGGGATTTTTTGATCACATGCTCGAACAATTGGCTAAACATTCCGGTTGTGATATAGAGATTCAAGTGAAAGGCGATTTACATATTGATGAACACCATACCATTGAAGATACTGCCCTGGCTTTAGGAGAGGCTTTTGCCCTGGCATTAGGAAATAAAAAGGGCATACATCGATATGGATTTTTACTGCCCATGGATGATGTGCTGGCACAGGCAGCTATTGACTTTTCAGGCAGACCCTGGCTGGTTTGGAAAGCAAAATTTACGAGAGAGAAAGTAGGAGACATGCCCACTGAGTTGTTTTTTCATTTTTGGAAATCGTTTTCTGATGCTGCTAAATGCAATTTAAATATTAAAGCAGAAGGCGACAATGAACACCATAAAATCGAAGCCATTTTCAAGTCAGTAGCTAAGTCTATAAAAATGGCAATAAAAGTTGAAGGCAATGAACTTCCAACAACCAAAGGCAAGTTATAAATCTAAAGAGTGAAATGATATAACTTGTAAATCTAATTTAATACGAGACAATAAGCCAACAAAGCGCTTCCTGTGCGAAAAGCTAAGGCTTTACGGGTAGGGAAAGGTATGCGCCCAAGGGATGAAAAACTGCTAGAAAGAAAGTATAGCAAGTAAAAACCTAACCAAAGAAGTTGTAATAGCAACAACAAACATAAAACACACCTGACGACAACTCCATAATAGAAAAATACAGTAT
>CAZPBT010000418.1:0-1503 GCA_964584555.1 uncultured Chitinophagales bacterium | reverse complement strand
TCAGAACCGCCGACTTTGATAATGCCAAAGTACAGTATGCGCTGATTGATACCACAGTAAATGGCAATTATTTTGATTCCGTTTTTCAATATACCAACGATAATCTCACACAAGTCTATGATTTGAGTTTTTCTTATGTGGGTGTCAATAAAGGGAATTATATCCCGACAAAAAATGCTAATAATATTCGGGTTTATCAATGGGTGGCACCGCAGAATGGCATTCCGCAAGGCAGTTTTGAGCCGGTTATTTTAATCGTAACTCCCAAAAGTCAAATTTTGCTTACTTCAGGAGTAGAATATAAAATAAATGAGAAAATGAAGTTGTATGGTGAATTTGCCTTTTCAAACAATGACAAAAATTTATTTTCTAAAATAGACAATAAGCAGAACAATGGCTATGCTTTACTTGCAGGGGCAAGCAGAACGGATACCTTTAAAAATAAAAAAACCTGGGTAAATGCAGTTAGCTATGAGATGCGTGAAAAACGCTTTCAGCAAATAGAACCTTATCGTAATGCAGAGTTTCAGCGCGACTGGAATATCGGAAATGCTACACAAGTAACGGAACACTTGCCTAAGTTTAATTCTGTTTTTTCTGATGATAAACATGGCATTAAGTCATCGTATAATTTTTCGGCTTTAGTGCGGACTAAAATTTATAAAGGTTTTGAGCATACCTTTAATTTTTCTGAGTTGTATAAAAATCTGTCGATAAGTACTGAATTACGCATCTTACATTCCAGAGATATGTTAAATAAAACCGGTTTTTTCCGTCCCAATATTCAGCTTACTTATGTGTTGCCGAGTAAGAAAGGTATTGGTTTTACTACACGTTATTTTTCGGAAAACAATATTTTCAAAAACAAAGAAACAAATGTACTTCAAAATAATTCATTCAAAAACCAGAATATTCAGTTTGTCTTTTTTATGCCCGACACGGCAAAGTGGACTTTTACGTTGCAGTATCTCTATAGAAAGGATATAAAAGTGAAAGACTTTGCTTTTGCAGATTCCACGCAAGCACATACAATTGAATTTAAAGGCAGTGCCAATCAACTGAAAAACCAAACATTTAACTGGACATTGACTTACCGTCATCTGAAACCCAAAGACAGTACCATACAAACTAAAGCAGAGCAAACTTTTTTAGGCAGAACCGAATACGGTTTTCGTTTGTTTAAAAGTGCTTTACGGATGAATTTGATTTACGAACTGGGGGGAGGTTTGGAAAAAGTGCGACAGTATACTTATGTACAAATCACCAACGGGCAGGGCTTTTTTAAATGGATTGATGAAAATCATAATGGCATAAAAGAGCTTAATGAATTTGTTCCGTCGCAATTTGCCGACAGTGCACAGTACATCAGGGTACTTACTGATTTGAATGAATATGTGAGTGCCAACAGTACAGCATATACCCAAACGTTTACTATACAACCCAAGGCGGTATGGTTTGATAAAAAAGGCATTAAAGGTTTTTTTAGCCGCTTTACACTACAGT
>CAZPBT010000417.1:0-1509 GCA_964584555.1 uncultured Chitinophagales bacterium | reverse complement strand
AGAATTACTAAAAATAAAAATCCTAAACTGTCAGATTAAATACTAGCTATTACATATAAAGAGTCCAGCCCCAAACTAAAGCTGATATTGAATTGTAGCCGAAGTTACAATGTCCAGCCCACACTTGCGGCAATGCTATGCTGGCTGCAGCCTTTTTCTACAGTCATTAATTTACTTTAAAAATTTTCTTATTAGATTTTCTGTTTCAACTGAATTTGAAATAAATACATAATGGTCTGCTCCTTTTATTTCTTTTACTTCCCCGTTTTTTACTTCTTTTTTAAAAAGTGCTATTTGCTCAGTGCCAAAGTTTTTAAATATCGTGAAACAAGTGTCTGCTTTCTTTTTGTTTGCTGCGTCAAGAGAATCATAAAATGGTATAATTGTATAAACAGAACTGGCAATTGCATAAATAGACAAGGCGGGGCAATTAATACTTTTATAATTTGGTCGTTCAATTCCCATAATTATTTTACCTTGTATTTCATCTGGTGTTACACCTTTCAGGTATTTACCGTCTTTTGAAAACACAGAAGTGCTTTTTAATTCCTCATCAGGCATGGTAACGCCCATTTTTGCAGTAAATGCCTTAAAATTCTCGAAAGAAGAAGAATCTTTTGCCGTGAGATTGGGGAAAGCTGGCATATAAGGCATAAGGGTAGCCATAAGATTGGTACGGTCATAGGCTGCATCTAAATAGATTATCTTTTCCACTTTGTCAGGGTAAGTTGATGCAAATTTTGAAATCTCGTCACCGGCAATAGAATGACCAATCAAAATCACTTTGTCAAGGTTTAATGCTTTTATTACAAACAAAATATCCATTGATAAAGTATCGATGCGATAGCCATTAGTCGTTTGTTCAGAAGCTCCGAACCCTCTTCTGGTCATAGCGTAAACATGGTATTTGTCGCAGAGTTTTGGTGCAAAATCAACAAATACATGGGCAGAGTTTCCCAAACCAGTTAGAAATAGAATTGGTTCCCCAGTACCACCGAAATCTAGTATTTCAATTTTATTGTTTGTACTACCACTTACGAATTTCGTTTGATAAGTTGCTTGTTGCTTTTTATTTGAAGGATTGCAGGAGAAAAGGAATAGAATAGTTACAATATTAACTAAGTAAATTTTTAAATATTTCATTTTGTTAGTGTTTATGGTTATTGCCAAATGATTTTACAGTTTGCTCGCTGAATTTAATGATGTTCATTAAGGTTGCAGCCAACGTCTGTATTGTCTGCCATTTAGTTTTAGTTCGTTAAGTTATTAGAGTTTTCGTTTAGCATGACGCACAACGGTAGCGGCTTGGCGCAGTGGCATCCGTGTTACGTCAGCCGGGCGCTGTTGCTGAACTGGAATTGATAGCTGAAGTTAAAAAAAATCCTGAAGAAAGGATCCTTGAACTTTTGTGAACGTTTATGGAACCGTCAGTTGTATCTGCAGTTGAATAGCGATCTGACCCGTCCTGAATTTAGTTGACTGGTTTTAGGTAATAATCCTGCTATTGGT
>CAZPBT010000416.1:0-1514 GCA_964584555.1 uncultured Chitinophagales bacterium | reverse complement strand
CCTTCCGTCTTCCCATTTTGCGGAAATATGTGCCAAAGGATGCCATAATTTATAACGATTATCCTGACAACCATGCCATCCAAACCACCAATCCCACATTTGTGGCGTTACGTTTGGCATATCTGTTTTTACGGCAACTGCGGTGCTGCCGTCTTTTTTATTAATGGCAAAACCATTTTCAACAGGCAAATAGCCATCCGCTTCTAAATCGGTCATTTGGTCGATATCTGGTAAGGTATGCCACTCCAGCGGATTTTGTAAGGCATAAATAATTTCATCAGGAATCTTGGAAAATTCGGTAGTATAGAATTTTGAGAATTTCTCCTGCTTATCTGCTGTTGAATAGCCTAGTTGTGCTTTTGACATCGTAATTTATTTTATACAAAAATAGGCGGCATTAATAAATACTACGCTTGAATTAATTCAAGAAATTCTATTTTTGGATTTTAATTTGCTTAGCCATTCGGCAGAAATACCCATTAACTCGGCAATATATTTGGATGGCACTTTATGGATAATTGTCGGGAATTCTTTTATAAGGTATTGATACAATACATCAGGTTTGCAAGAAATAATTTTAAGCTTCAGATCATTTTCTTCGATGAGTGCATTGGTTAATATTTGATCAAACAGCATTTTAATTTTAGGATCTGTAGCAATTAAATTATCTAATACTATTTTGCTAATAGTTAATACTTTAGAATCACTTATTGCCCGAAGTTCGCAGGAAGTTTTGGTTTGAGAAAAATAGCTGTCAATACAGGCCATAACCGGATGCAATTCATTCAGGTAGAAATTAATCGTTCTTTCAATTTCATTATCTTCGCTAACAAAACGACATACAAAACCACCCTCAAGTACATAGTATAAATGTGTATTTGTTTGTCCTGATTTTATAAGTAATTGGTTTGATCTTACTTCTACCTCTTTCAACTGTAGTGTAAGTATTTCAATAGCACTCGCTGATACGCCAGCCAGCTTCAACATTTCTAATAGTTGTTGTTTTGATGAAAAAGAAAAATCCATTATCTACTGACTTACAGCTGGCAAAAATACATGTTATCGCGTGGAAAACAAACTAAAACAATTGACACCAATTTGCAGACTTTTTTGGGGACGTAATTGTGTGGCAATAGTATCCTACCATAAAAACGAAAAACAAAAATATTGCTACTCTTCTAGCTTTACCAGTGTTTAGAATAGTAGGATACAAAGCGTGAGATGCGTAAACAACAGAACTTTATTCGTTTTTCATTTCTGAATTCAAGTTATAAATGCAATTTTCAATCTTTTTCCCAAATGCTATCTCACTGTTAATTTGAGATCGAGATAATCATGTTTTAAATAAAATGAGTTGTTGTTAACTCGTTGTGTGGTTTAAACCACATAGGAGCATAGGATTAATAATAGCAAATAGTTGTTTGGTGCGAATCATTTCAGACATTCAAACTAAGACATAGTATCGCCTAAGGCGACACCTGTATTTTTCTATTCTTTCCTCAATTTTTGTTTTG
>CAZPBT010000415.1:0-1516 GCA_964584555.1 uncultured Chitinophagales bacterium | reverse complement strand
TTTAATCCGCTTCGGTTTTTAGGGAGGAGGTCACCATCACCAAAGTCCCAGAAGATTGAATTGTACCCAACAGAATTGGTACGAAACGATACAGAAAGCGGATTACAAGAATTTCTTGCAAAGGTGAAATCGTTTTTTACGGCACAAGGAGGCTGCCCAAAAGTAAATTGGGGAATAATTATAATGAAAAGCGCTGGTATAAAAGCTCTCGACATCAAACAAATACTGATATTACTAATGTAACAAAAGTCCCCCAATACCACAAATCGTATAAGCCGCCGCAATTACTTTCAATTTGATATATCATTGAGATTTAATAATTTCGTTTCAATAATGAGGATATTAATACAATAAATAATTATACAAAAGCAGAGAAATGATAAAAAAGATTCTTCGAAAAATATTGAATAGAGGTGGTTACGATATTATAAAATTAAATTACGGTTCAGAGAAATATAGAAAAAATTCAAGTTTCAAAGAGTTGAATTTTTATGACACCCCGACAGGGAAATATTATTTGCCCTCTAAACTTAAAAAAGATACGGTTGCCAATGCTATTAAGAATGGTGATTACTTTGAAAAAGAGGTGATACAAATCGCAAAGAATTACATAAAAAGGGGAACGGCTGTATTGGATGTGGGAGCTAATTATGGTCAAATGTCCGTATTGTTTTCCAGTTTGGTTGGCGAAACTGGAGCCGTTTATGCATTTGAGGCGGAGCCAATTATTTTTGAAATCCTGAAGAAAACATTTGCAGTAAATAATTGTAATAATGTTTTTACAATTCCGGGAGCTGTATATAATAAACTTGGAGAAAAACTTGTTTTTCCAGAACCGGATTTTAAAAGATTTGAATCATATGGATCCTATGGAATTGATCCCAATGCAAAAATCGGGAGAATTGTCGAATCCGTAACCATTGATAGTCTGGAGATAAAACAACCAATTAGTTTTATGAAAGTGGATGTTCAGGGTTCTGATTTATTTGCAATGCAAGGAGCTAAAGAAACAATATTAAAGAACAAAATGCCGATATTATTTGAATTCGAACAGCAATTTCAAGAAGAATTTAATACTACATTTAATGATTATGTTGAGTTTGTAAAAAGCATAAATTATAGGTTTGAAGCAGTCATTATGGGGATAAATTACTTGATAGTTCCTAATTAGTATACTAAACATTATTATTTTTTGATTTGTAAAATGTTTTCATGAAATATCATAGATATTATATCTCATTACCCTGTTAAGAAATTTCATGTTAATAAAAATGACATGGAAAAAGAAGTTGCTCAAATTAAGTTTGTGATTTGCATGAATGAATAAATCATATAAAGAAAAATTGTTCTCCTGTGTGCCGGCGTGTGAGAACTCCTAGTAAACCCCTTGTCTTTCCGGAACTGTCGCACCCCCCTCCGGCCTTTCTCAGCCCCCACCCTGAGCCAAATCAATTCCCTAATAACCCCATCTTTCTGTAAATTTGCCGGACCGATAAATCATGAAATATGAGTGATA
>CAZPBT010000414.1:0-1518 GCA_964584555.1 uncultured Chitinophagales bacterium | reverse complement strand
TTCAGCACTTGCTCGCGCTTGAAACCTAAAACTCTGAAAGAATTATCTTCCGAATCTTTTTCGTGTGTGTTGAACAACTCTGCCAGTGACATCGGCTCTGTTACAAATACACCGAGTTTCATTTTATCCGACAATTGCTGTGCTTTAGCCACACTCAGTTTTCCGAAATGATACTTGGCAATCAGCCTTCCTTTTCTTGTTAATGCCGTATCTATTTTTGAAATCGGCATATTGAACGTACAGATGATTTGCGTATTCAAACAGTCGCCCAATAAGCCATCGGAGATATTCAGCAAATTAGAAACGGCTGAGCTTCCTGTAATTTGACGATCCATAATGATATTTTCTGCATCTTCGATAATCAAAATACTGTTGGGATATTCGAGCAACAAATTCATGAACTCCGGGTTGGTGATATTGCCGGCCACACTGGGCGGAACAAACATCACTCTTTTCTTCACCTTGCCTATCAGGTAGCGCAGGTAAGTTGTTTTGCCTGTACCCGGCAAACCATGCAACAATACGATACCCTTATCCTTATTTCTGTTCAGTCGTTCTCTGATTATCTTATCCGTTTCTAAGAATTCATCTTCATAGTACAAGTCCAAGTTTAATCTTGTTTTTTTCACATCAATACTTTTCAGACTAAAATTGTTGCCGTTTACTGAAATTAAATTCAGTTCAAATTCTTTTTTCTTTTCTCTGCGTCTGAATTTTTTAAGTTTTGATGATAAACTTTCAATCCATTCTTGTTTGTCTCCTCTTGTTAGAATATCACAATAATTGTATGTTATTTTTAGAACCGATTTATCTTTAAGAACGATATTTACTTCATCCAGTTCAAAACCATTCATGTTATTATTGTCATTCAAATTAGAACTCTTTAAGAGTGTATCAATTTCATCCTTATAATTCGCTTCGAAAAACTTCAAAGCCTTATCAACATCAATAGGATAGATGGAGTGCATTGTGGGTATTACCCCATTTAATGCCCAGAATAGCGCTTTAGCATCCAAATAATCACCACCGTTAAAGATTCGGTTGACATCTATTGCATATTTATTTTGTACAAATTCCATCTTGTTTATTTTTTACTTTTTTGACAATACTTTCACCTGACGACTTATGTCGTTAATTTTTAAAATACTCCGGATTGGTAACCGGATTTTTTGTTTAAGTCGGGAAGTTTTTAAAATAAAAAAGCCCGACTTTTTGTTGGTCGAGCTTCATATAATGCGAGATAAATCTTTAGCGTTTATAAAAAGTCCGACACGTCAGCGTATCAGGGTATGCTATCCCTTTCGCCGGTTTAAAATGATTAAAAATACTTCTACGCATGTCTTTAAAATTTTACGGTGCAAATGTAAACTGCATTTTTTATATGTGCAAGTTTTTTTAAAAAAAAGTTGTCAAAACAACTAATTTGGAATGAATATAAATAAAGCTAACTGATGGATTGGGGATTGGGGATTGGTTATTGGTTAATAGTTATTAGTTATTAGAGTATAGTTATTGGCA
>CAZPBT010000413.1:0-1519 GCA_964584555.1 uncultured Chitinophagales bacterium | reverse complement strand
AGTCCTGATAAGTTGGGTTGGAATATACTTTAACAGGCTCAATGCCTTTGCCATTGGGGTAGCCGGCTTCCATTAATAATTGTTTAGCCTTTTCTGGATCATAACTATAACCTTTTACCGCTTCCGGAGCGTAACAAGGCAAACCAGCCGGAATCATCCCACTCTCTGCCGGCACTCCGATACCGTTTCGCAAATACATAATCATTTTTCGCTTGTCGAGAGCATAGTTGATTGCCTGTCTGACTTTTTTGTTTTTAAGTGCAGCATTTGGCTGATTAGTCATGGCTATACCCAGATATTCGGTATTGAGATAAGGCATTTTACAAAAATTAATTTTGGACTTCCACTCTTCTCGCAACTCTCCGGATTTAGTCAGCAATTTATCTTTATAAGAAACATCCAAACCGGATAAAAAATCTATTTTATGTTGTATGAATTGAAAATATTCAGTACCTCTGTCGGCTATAAAATTGATGCGCACACCATCCAGATAAGGCAACTTGTTTCCTGCACTGTCACTCTCAAAGTAGTTTTTATTTTTTGTCAGAATCAATACATTATTTTCCTCCCAGCGTACAAACTTAAATGGCCCTGTACCGCATGGATGTTTCCTGTAATCTTTACCGTAAAACTCTACTACCTCTTTTGGCACTACAGAACAATATTGTAAAGTCAGCAAGCCCATCATGGGTTTGAATGGCGATTTCAGATGTATACGAAATGTAGTATCATCTACTGCTTCAAATGGCAGTTGCTTATCTACTTTTTCGTTAAACAACCAGCCACCGGTAGAAGCTACATTGCTATCTATCAGTCTGCCGAAGGAATAAACGAAATCCTGTGCGGTTACTTTGCGTCCTTTGCCATCCGGAAACTTGTCGTTATCATGAAAGAACACATCATTTCGCAAAACAAACTCATACAATAATCCATCTTTGCTTATATTCCAAGATTTGGCTATACTTGGCCTTACATTCAAGGCTGAATCTACTTGTACTAAGCCATTATATAGCTGATTATCTGCCCACATTGTGCCTTGGTCTTTCGCAAAAGCCGGATCTAATGAGAACAGACCGAAATAAAAATTAAGCCTGAACACATTACGCTTATGCAGTGGTTTTGTTTTACAAGAAAAAAATAAGCCCGCACTTAGCAAGCAAATACCAATAACAGCTACTTTCTTGAACATAAAAAGTTCCTTTTATTTTGATGCAAGTTATATGTACTCGTGGTTTAATACAACCATGGTTTATTCACGTTTGTTATTAGCTACATCGTTGTATGAGTAGAGAGTAGTGAGATTTGAGAAGTGGGTAGTGAGAACCAAGTGTTTAGCGTCAATATGGTTGTTGTTCAAGCTAAAAAATATTGACCGTTTTATTTCTTTTTATCAGATGTTTATTGCAGAAATATAGCATCCGGCTAAGGGTTTGATTTTTTTAAAAAAAAAGTTTGGCGCAGTATTTTTTTATTTGAAACTAATTGCTATATTTTAGCGTTATAAGAAGTAATAAATTAT
>CAZPBT010000412.1:0-1524 GCA_964584555.1 uncultured Chitinophagales bacterium | reverse complement strand
CAGATATGATGTATTGTCAAATTTGACACGTCTTAGTAAATTTATTTCAGGTTTGGATATACTCATTAATTCAAACGGGAAAACAGCCCCTGTCATGTCCATTGAGACTTTTTCTGATTTTCTGATGAATATGACACCTGCCATCCGACTGTTAGATATTGAAGTGATGTTGCCCAAAGCTTTGCAGGAAATTTTACACCCTAAAGCTTCCATGAAAATAAAAGCAAAAGACAAGATTACTAAATCATTCCTGCAACTTGATAAACTATTAGATTTTGACTGGCAGGTAGCCATAGGCGACAAGGTCATCAGCGAATCGGAATTTTATAAACTGATGAAAAAATCAAGCGGTCTTATAAAATTCAAAAAGCAATATATCTATGTGTCTGAAAATGATTTGCAACGCTTGCAAAAACATTTTTCTTCAGACAAAAAGATAAATTATTTTCAACTACTGAAAAGTGCGCTAAGCGGCGAATACAACGGTGCGGTAATCTCTTTAACTGAAGAAATAAAAGAACTGATAGAAGAATTGACTACCGTACATGAAATAGCCTTGCCGCATCAACTTCAAGCTACACTCAGACCTTATCAGCACAGGGGATTTTCGTGGATGTACAAAAACGCGAAAATAGGTTTCGGCTCCGTTATTGCAGATGATATGGGGCTGGGAAAAACAGTCCAGGTTATTACCACACTTCTGAAATTTAAGGAAGATGGATTACTGAAAGGTAAAAAAGTGTTGATAGTAGCCCCAACCGGATTGCTTACCAACTGGCAATACGAACTACAAAAATTCGCACCGGTATTCAATACAAAAATCTATCACGGCACAAACAGAAAACTAGACAAAAAGGAAGAATTTGATATTCTCATTTCAAGCTATGGAATTATACGCAGCGATGCCGATGATATGAAAAAATACAAATGGCACACTCTGGTGATTGATGAAGCGCAGAATATTAAGAATACAACTACTTTTCAAACTAAAGCCATTAAAAGTATAAAAGCTGATTATTTTATTGCCATGAGCGGAACGCCTGTTGAAAACAGACTGAGTGAGCTTTGGAGTATTCTGGACTACAGCAATAAAGGATTATTTGGCAGTTTGAAAGATTTTAATGAAGAGTTTGGTATTCCCATACAAATATACAATGACATAGCAGTTGCAGACAAACTGAAAAAAGTATCATCGCCGTTTGTACTGCGAAGACTCAAATCAGATAAAACCATCATTTCAGATTTGCCCGATAAAATAGAAATGGACAGTTTCGCCATGCTTAGCAAAGAACAGAGTGCGTTGTATGAGAAAACATTGCAGGAAGCAATGGCCGTGATAGAAGCAGCAGATGTTTCCGATGCAAAAGCCTTGTTTGTTCGTCAGGGCTTGGTTTTGCAGATGATACTCGCACTCAAGCAAATCTGTAATCATCCGGCGCAATTTCTAAAAAACAAACAGCACGACCCACAACTAAGTGGCAAGGTAGATCTGCTTTTTGACAAATTAGACAGTATTGCAGAAAG
>CAZPBT010000411.1:0-1528 GCA_964584555.1 uncultured Chitinophagales bacterium | reverse complement strand
GGCACGGTAAAAGCTGTTTTTGAAATAGATGCAGAAACACTGAAAAAAATGAAAACCGAAGTAGATGAGCTTGGTAAGAAAGATTATCCATTTACAGCTACAATAAAAAACAATGCGGATGAAGTGGTAGCAGAAGTGGAGAAAGTGATTTATGTAAGAAAGAAGTAGAAATGTTCAGGAGGTTTGTTTATGCTGAATTTAAAAGTTAATTTCATCCTGTAAGATATATAGGTAATAAAAATGGGAATTGTTTCGTGTAAAATTTGTCAATCAACTGCTACAACTATTTTTTTGTCAGGTGAAACATCATTAGTCAAATGTGCTAATTGTGGTAGTGTATATAATCAGCACACTTCGAGCGAGAAAGAAACTACTTATTACAAAGAAAATTACACATTGCGTAAAAACTCCATTTCTTTACAAAGTGAACTTCGCCGTATGTCGCGCTGGCCCGAACAACTTAAGCTGATTGCAGATATCAGAAAAATAAAGCCGGAGTCTGCAAATATTATAGATGTAGGTTGTGATAAAGGTTATTTTATTGATGAAGCCCGCCGTTTTGGTTACAGTGTTTATGGTGTAGAACTTTCAAAAGATGCCCGGAAATATACGGAGCAACTGGGATTGACAGTAAAGGATTCCGTAGAAGAACTCGGTGTTAAAGCAGACATCCTGACCATGTGGCATTCTTTAGAACATTTTTCAGAGCCATTATCATTCTTGAAAAGCCTGCATCCACATTTAAATTCTCAAGCTCATTTATTTATCCGCGTACCAGATTTCGGCTGTTTTTTCAGCAAAGTATTAAAGCAAAAATGGCGTTGGTTTCAACCCGAAAACCATTATTTTCATTACACGCAGCAATCGTTGACAAACTTATTTCAGCAAGCCGGATTTCAAGTTGTGCAATGCAGGTCGCAGAACCCGAGCAATTGTCTTACCGATCGTTCATTTTCGATTGCCAACAAAACTTTGCGAAAATATTATAATGAACCCGCATCGTTAAAGTATGTATTGGGTACTTACTATGAACGTATCACCTGCAAAGAATTGTATTTGATTGCCAAGACCTCGTAGGTTGGCAATCCACCTCGTAGGTTGTATTTTTAAATCCTTAATAATCAACTAAATATAAAATTCAGTATGCAAATTGACCTCGTAGGTGTTGCTTGCAGCTTGAACATAATTCCGTTTTTTCATTATCAATCGTTGATATAGATTCGTTAGCATCGTTCATAAAACAAGATTTAGACGGACAATGAGGAAGTCCCAGGTTATGCCCCAACTCATGAAGAGCAATTTTTTCTAATCGTTGAGCGAATAATGCTTTATCTGAAGATTTTATCCTGAATGTAGAAATAACAGCTGCGTTTCCGGGGCGGAAAGCCAAGCCCATTATCCCCCAATCGGCATATTTTGCTACAGGAATTTTTATTTTGCCTGATGCATCTTTTTTGGTAGTTGAAATATCTGCGTCAGTGATGCCCATTATATAATTTACTGAATCAGGCTTTATTTTTTGCAGATA
>CAZPBT010000410.1:0-1543 GCA_964584555.1 uncultured Chitinophagales bacterium | reverse complement strand
CAACTTAAAACAAGCTCTTCAGAACTAAAACAGATACTGACATTTATGAAATTGCCTAAACAACTCGACAATGCAGGCAATATTAGTTTCAAGGGCTCGTATTTTGGATTCATCAATGATTTTGTTGCAAAAGGAAATCTCACAACATCCAATTTGGGTAATCTCACGACAGATTTGCGAATGCGTTTTCCTCAAGGCAAAGCTCCGGAATATTCCGGCAATGTGACTGCTAATGGCTTGAATTTGGCAGAATTGACCGGTAATAAAAAGCTATTAGGCACTGTTGATTTGGATATTGCTGCCAATGGAAAAGGATTTACAGCTAAAGAACTGAGTACGAACTTAAAAGGTACAATCCGCAATTTTTATTTCAATGGTTTTGTTTTTGATAAAATTTTGGTAGATGGCTTTTTAGACAAGAAAAAATTTAAGGGAAAAGCATTTTTCGATGATAAGTGTTTTCTGGTAGATTTCAATGGCATGGTGGATTTCAATAATGAGTTGCCAAAATTTGATTTTACTACCAGCATAAAAAATGCTGACCTAAACAAGCTCCATCTTACCAAAGATACGCTTTTGGTATCCTTAGATGGCGAAGTACATGGAAGCGGCAAAAGCTTAGACAACCTCATAGCCGCAGGTAACTTCAACAATATGATGATACAAAATCAGAAAGATATTCTCGTACTTTCTGATGTGGCAATGAATGTAAAAAACAGCCCTACTTTCAGAGATTACAATATTATATCCGATCAGTTTAATGCACACGTAAACGGCAACTTCAATCCTTTGAATATTGTACCGTCAATGAAAATATTTTTAAGTCAATACAGTAAACTAATTAAGCCAACTGCAAAAGATTTAAAATTAGCGAAACCACAACAATTGACTGCTGATATTAAGCTTAAATCTGATTTTGGTATTTTCAAAGTATTCGTACCCAAAGTAAAATATCTGAGTGAAGTAGAAATAAAAAGCAACATTAATACAACGGATAAGAAACTAACCTTAACAGCCAATCTCGATTCAGCAGTTTATGATAAGCTGGTGATGAACAAAATAATACTGGATGCAGAAACAAGAGAAAATAATTTAGTTGCTGATATTGTGCTGGATAAATTACAGAGCGGTAAAACAATAGTGAACGATATAGGGGTCAATCTTACTTCTTCAGCAGAAAACTTATTAACTAATATCAGTATTTCCAATGATACTGCTAAAAACTCAGTTCGTTTGACTTCTTCTTTAGATTTCAGAGGTGATTCTGTCATTGCAAAAATCTTAGATTCAAAATTAAAACTAAACAACAAAATCTGGACGGTTGCTCCTAACAATCAGCTCACGATAGTAGATTCTATTTTTCTCACACAAAATATCATCCTCTTACAAGATGATCAAAAAATCAGCATAATAAATGGCCGCAACTCACTTGAAGATGCTAAAATAAACATCGAAAACCTCAACCTCACAGACATCGTGCAACTTGTAGATACCTCTCATATTTTACAAAACGGATTTTTATCGGGCAATGTCAGTCTAAAAA
>CAZPBT010000409.1:0-1548 GCA_964584555.1 uncultured Chitinophagales bacterium | reverse complement strand
GAATATTTGTATATAATCAAAAATATCTCTGATTGCCCAAAAAAACAATATACCTAACAAGATAAATGCCAGGGCTGCCGTAATATAATCAGAAGCAGAAAGCTTGGGCATTTCAGTTGTCGGCATCGACCGTTTCAATTGCTCTATTTTAGATGAATACCGCTTTTGCAGTGTGCTGTCTAACTGATTTGTTTTTAGCAAAAGATCAATTGACCTAAAATTGCCATTTTGCCAAAGGGCTTCCGTATATAATTTTTGAAAAGGCAAATAATTTGCCCAGGTCGGAAAGATTGCCGTTGACTTTTCTAGTGATAAATTGACTTTGTTTAATGTAAAATACCGGTCAGCTTGCGCGTAAAGTATTGGCTCCACCAGGTATGTTTTATTACTGTCTCGTACAAATTTCAACATGCGGTCAGTAAACCGGGAGACGTCGGCTTGCTGATATACCTGATCCAAGGTGGAAAAAACAAGTCGAATGAATTCCCCATTTTCGTATGGTTTATCGGGCGCGGCTTTGCCGATAAATTGATATAAATATGGACTTAAGTTGCGCCTTGCCGTCGCATCGTCAACAGCGCCTTTCGTTCGCATATAGTACGCAATTACGTTTAAGGCATAGCGACTGGTATCGATCTTCAGCGATATCGCATCGGAGTCATATAAGAACGCAACCTTCAGACTGTTACGCCGAACCGACAAGCGCTCGCCCTCGTCTAAAAAGTCGAGAAAGTTAACACTCGGTTTTTTATCCGAATACGCCTTATATAATGGGAGGCCGATCTCAATGAGCAGGAAACTGATCAATAAAAATACGGCCAGCGGAAGAATGTACAGACGTCGCATTTCGAAGGCAGAAAAAAGAATTAAGCGATATTGGTTTCCAAAGGTAGTATGGGGCATTATATTAGAAAATAAATTTATCAACAAATATTCAATGACAAATATATTAAAGAGCAAAATAAATGGAGAACCTGGCAGCCTTAACAGGTATGGGATTTAGGATGTACTCCGTACTCTCCATCTTGAAGGACCGGCCTTTCGATCTGGCATTTCTTCTGTATAAAGATTCGTGGCGCGGCGAGCGGATACTGACCTAGTGGGTAAAAGCCGTGGGTCAGAGTGCGTTGTTGGCGATTTTCCCAGTGGGCGACTCTTTGGGGTTGCTGTGACCCTGATTTCGAAATTATATTTTTTTTAGTTGTACTTTGAAGTTGATTTTGAAATCAACTTTGGAATAAAAATTTATTTATTTTTTGTGATTAAGGCTTGATTTCGCTGATTTACTTTGTATTTTTGTGGCTTGAAAATAATTTTTTTTGAAAAAAACAATTTAATGCGTTTTTATCGCTTTGTTTTCGCAAATAAAGATTCTTTTTTTATTGCTTTTCGCTAAAACGATTGAATTTTTAATTTCAGAATATTATTTTATCCAGCCCCTGCTTTCAATCCTTTTATACGATCAACCCTCTGCTTTCCTGAAACGCAATAGCGTGTTTTCAGGCAAATGCATTTTAAGTATCCTTACACGGCCCTGAAATTATTCAA
>CAZPBT010000408.1:0-1557 GCA_964584555.1 uncultured Chitinophagales bacterium | reverse complement strand
GTAGTCATATACATAAATTCTGATTAATGAACTACCCTGGTAGTACGTCCAATATTCATAACCATTGCGTGCCAATACCGGATTAATGCCATTTCTGCTTAAACCCTCTTCCACTCTTTTTGCCAGATTGCTAATTTCTTTTTCATCAAATAATGTTTCATCTATCTCGGCACCACAATTATCGCAATTATCTGTTTTTTCAGTCTCAACACATTTGCAGCTAGGGCATTGAATACTAAAGGAAGTTGGTTTTGCTTTTTCATATTTTTTTATAATTTCTGCTAAAACCGTAATAGGTACAGCAAATCCCATATTGTCGGCATCATTAAATTTAGCTGTAGTAATACCAATAATTTCACCTGCTTTATTAACTAATGGACCGCCGCTGTTTCCCGGATTTACCGGTGCATCTGTTTGAATATAATGTTTACCACTCATTAATTGTTTTGGTGCAGACACTATACCTTGTGTTTCTGTATATGGCATGCCATATGGAAATCCCAAGACAAAAACTTCTTCTCTGGTATTCAGCATAGAAATATCAGCTATTTCTAAAGGTATTTCTGTTTTTATGGTTGCTTCGGCTATAAGAATTGCGATATCTTCATCGATGTTTACTAATACTACTTTTCCAACAAAAGTATTCTTGTCATTGTCTTCAATAGCCACCTCATGATGACCTTCTATCACATGATAATTGGTAATAAAGATATTGTGTTCAGATAAATAAAATGCAGATCCAGAACCTGTAGATGTATTTATTTTAAAGATTGATTTTGATATATTTTGCATGATTGTGATGTTTAGTGATTATTTAAATGATTTCATTAGGTTGCCAATCATTGATTGATAATTTTGCATTACATTACCCATTTGTGCTATATAGGCATTCATGTCGAAAGCTTGTTCTGTATCTGCTGCCTCATCCATCGCAAATTCTTCATCCTGATTTTGATAAAAGAAATCCATTACTTCTATTAAAATACCAGCTGCTTCCCTCCATTCTTGGTTTGCAGCTTTTTTCAAGCTATATTCAATCGCTTTTAATGAGCTGGTTTCTAATTTAAAATTAGCCAACATCGTGTAAAGTGTATATAAAGCATGGTAAGTACTGCTGATATAATCTTCGTTATTATACAACTCCTGAGTATCTTCCAGATGACTTTCCATCCAGCCCTCTAAATAATTTCTAGATGCATTTCTTTTTAACGGAATCAAAGAAAAAGACATAAATACTCCATCTTTGAAGTTTGCAGTATTTAATTTCTGTACATCAGATAAAAATTGTTTTCCTGTTTTTAATTTTGCCACTAAGTCATTATTTCTGTCGAACATGATAAGCAATGCATCATCTATTTTTTTGTATAACATGCCACTCGGCTCACAGTAATAATCCAGCCTTTTCAAGCCAACATATAAAGCATCACAAGCATTTCCCATTCTGCGCTTGCCTTCAAAATAATTAATATGCTCCAGTGTTTCTTTTGCAATAGATTGGAATGTTTCCAGAATTTCCTGTAACTTTTTATCATCGTAATGGGTAATCATAGGTTCCAT
>CAZPBT010000407.1:0-1557 GCA_964584555.1 uncultured Chitinophagales bacterium | reverse complement strand
TAATTCCTCCTCCTTGTTAAGTAGGAGGAAAAAATGAGAAATCAACTATTTTTTTCACCTTAATTTTCTGAACCCGAACCCAGGTTACTATTAGAAGGTATTGAAGAATGGACTAAAAATAAGTGCTATGGGTGTAAAATCAGAAAACCACCTTGTGGAGGCTTTGTATGATGCTGGCCAAACGGATGGCATCCCAAATGCGGAGCTCTGTTCCGCCTGCATGTAAAACAGATTGCTCATGGCTTTTTACACACATTTCACAGCCGTTTACCGCACTCACCGCCAAACTGATTAGTTCAAAAAATTCTTTTCCCAATACCGGGTTCATCATAATGTTCATGCGCAAACGAGCAGGCGCATTGTCGTACACTTCTTTACTTACAAAATGACGAAAACGATAGATTACATTGTTTGCCGACAATAACGATGCACAAGCCTGGGCTTCAGCAATTTCTGCTTCAGAAGCTCCATTCTCTCCGGCTTTTGCAGAAAATGCTGGAGATAATACGGTATTATCAGCATTAGTCGCAATTGCCAATGCCAGCAAATAAGCTTCTTTCGGATTAATATGTTCCGACTGTAAAACGGCTTTTACATTGAGTTTTAAATCGCGGAGGTATTTGGAATCTGCAGCACCTAAATGCAATAAGACATTGTTTTTATAATCTGCCGGAATGCCTAATTCCGCCAGCAGTTCTAATATAGTTTCGTGCATGATACAGGTATAAGGAAAAAGTTGTAAGGAAAAAAAATAGTATAAAGCAGCAGCCTTACTACTTACTGCTTTATACTTATTGCCTGAGTTTATGATAATGTTTTTTGTCCTTTTTCCCAGTTGCAAGGGCAAAGTTCATCTGTTTGCAATGCATCCAGTACACGCAATACTTCTTTTACATTACGTCCTACTGACAAATCATTTACAGCTACCCAACGGATGATGCCCTGTGGGTCAACGATAAATGTAGCTCTGTAGCACACCTCATCGCCACCGGTAAGAATTCCCAATTCGCGGGCAAGGGATTTTGATGTATCAGCTACCATAGGATGAGTAAGGTTTTTCAAGTCTGCATTAGCATTTCTCCAGCCCAAGTGTACAAATTCACTGTCCGTAGAACCACCTAAAAGTACGGCATCACGGTCTTTAAATTCGCCATGCGCTTTGTCAAACTCTACGATTTCGGTAGGGCAAACAAACGTAAAATCTTTTGGCCAAAAATACATCACCAACCATTTTCCGTCTTTAGTGTGGATGCTGTTGTCCACTTCTTGAAACTCTTTACCTTGTTCAAGACTTACTACCGCTTTTTTCTTAAAATCAGGGAACTTTTGTCCCACATTCATTAATGCCATTTTTTTATTATTTAAAGGATTAAAAATTAGAATACAAATATCTGCAATTTTATACGAAGCACATAAAAATTAATGTGCTAACCAGGCGGTGTACATCCATATTTCTTTTTCTTGCTGGGTAATAAAATCTGTCAGCATCGTTATCGTGCCTTCGTCGTTCAGTGCTTCTGCAATGGGTAAAATGGTACGCTCCAACAGAATAATACC
>CAZPBT010000406.1:0-1559 GCA_964584555.1 uncultured Chitinophagales bacterium | reverse complement strand
TGTCCGTTTTGTTTTTCTTTATGTTTGGCTAATTGCTTTTTGAGTGAATCTACTGCCAAATCAATGGCTTCTTCAAATTTCTTACTCTTCTCTTTAGCTATAATTGTTGCTCCCGGCACGTTGGTTTTTATGGTTACTACTTTATCTTTTACCTGTGTATTGAGTTGTTCCATGGACAACACCACATCTGAGTCGATAATCCGATCATAGAACTGCTCGAGCTTGTTTAACTTTTTGTTGATAAAATCTTTCAAGGTAACATCTGCATCAAAGTGCACGGATTGGATTTGAATTTTCATAGACATAATAAATTTAATTTTGAAAAGATTTAAAAATATGTTTTCTTACTTTCTATTTGTTGCAAAGGGGTTTTAAAAATTACACATAGGCTATGATTTTGGGTGAGCAATTTTATATATTTCTTTAAGTTGTTCAATGGTATTATGGGTATACACTTGGGTAGAAGCGAGGCTGGCGTGTCCCATCAATTCTTTGATATCATTTAGCTTTGCTCCATTATTACTCATGTGGGTGGCAAATGAATGGCGCAAGACATGCGGTGATTTTTTTTCGACTGTAGTACACAAGGTTAATTTCTCTTTTACTAAACGATAAACGAATTTATCATAAAGTTGGTTTCCATCTTTGGTTAAAAAAACATAATCCTGTTTTGTTTTTTCCTTGTATTCGTTTTCTTGTTCAGCTTTGAAGCTTGTAAATGCAACAATTAATGCAGAACTAATCGGAATTAGGCGTTGTTTGTTTCCTTTACCGGTAACTTTTATTTGCTTAGTTCCTAAATTTACATCCGTCCATTTTAAGTGAATCAATTCACTTCTACGCAAACCGCAAGAATATAATACATCGATAATCAATTTTTCTTGTCGTCCGAAAAAATCATCTGAGAAATAATTTTTGATTTGTGCACTATCTTGCCCATGGTTTGTCCAATTTTTATCCTGAATATGATCTTCCAATAATGTGTTCAAATCTTTTTGAGCTATGAATTTTGGCAATCGTTCCGGTATTTTAGGCGAAACAATTTTAGCTGCAGGATTAGCCTGGATTTTTCCTGTTTTTTGTAAATACTTAAAAAATGATTTTAAAGCGGATATTTTTCTTTTTACAGATGCAGGCTTAATATTCGTATTGACTAAGGCAACCACCCAGGTACGAATATGCCTGTTATGAGTCTGCGTAATATCAGCCTGCTGAAATTCATTTTGCTGAAATAAAAAAAACTGTTGCAAATCGGTTTGATACGATTCAACAGTTTTAGGTGAATATCTTTTTTCGTGGGTAAGGTAATTCAGGAACGCTACTAACATTTTCTTAACCTGTTAAATTCACAATCGAACTTACAAGATAAATAAAAAAAATGAAAGTTGCAACTATTAATCTTCGTTTTGTCTGATTGACTCGCGGTAGATTGCTTTAAGTACGGTAGTACGTCTTTTTACAGATGAAAGTGTAAATGCTTGACGTTCACGAAGTTGCTTAACAACTCCTGCTTTTTCAAATTTCTTTTTAAACACTTTAAGTGCTCTGTCTAAAGATTC
>CAZPBT010000405.1:0-1563 GCA_964584555.1 uncultured Chitinophagales bacterium | reverse complement strand
CCATTTTGAATAATTTTTACCCCTAAGAAAGCACAGCATATAACAGGGGCTTTGCTATATGGTGGCAGAAGTGCATCAATTCAGCCGTGTACTTCTAATCAGCTTCGGTGGGTTATTTGAACTAACGAGCCTTGAATGCCACCACATCGCAAAGCCGTACTACGTTAAGTGCTATGCCTTCCCAGCGACAGCAACTTTGAGCAGCCAAAAGCCATGACCATTCTTATCTATGCGGCTAAATCCTTTGTAACGTTCTTTAGTAAGCGGAGAAACGCCTACGTCAACCATAGGAAGCAGATGTTCGCATAACTTATGGAAGCTGTCGAATGATATTTCAAACTTTTCGTACAAGGCGTTCTCTATATCATCGCTTTCAATATTATCATCTTCATAATCCAAACCGCATAGATAAGCAGCCAGTTCTTCGGTGTCCCAGTAGTGCAGGCGGACAGGCACAGCACTTAACATGGGTTTGCCGTCAATAGCGGCTTTTGTAGTTTTTTCAGCTTTTTGTTCTTTTTTAGACATTTGAATATATTTTGAAGTTTAGTAATTCTAATTCCGCTACTGCGGCAAGCCCTGAAACGTTCTCATCCATTAAAAATATTTAGACAAAATGGGGAATTATAAAAATTTAGAAATTGATTTCATAGAAAGAACTCTTAACTTGATATCTCAATATGAAGCTATTTTACACAATTATGAATTTACTCAACAATATAACTATACATTGTTAATAAATTGTTTAATGGGTATTATCGTAATGCCAAAAGAACGCATTTATTCGAGAATACCTAATGAAAGATTAACCATTAAACTCAAAAATGAAATGGGATTATTTGAATCAACTGTAGATAGTAAAATTAAATCTACAAGAGATTTGATAAAAGGATTAAGAAATGCAATTGCCCACTTTAGCATTGAAATAATCTCTAAAGATGATAATGAATTAATTGATTTGATCAGATTTAATGACACTGATGAATATGGAAAAGTTGAAGGAGTCGTAGCTGAATTTAAGGCTGAAGAATTACTCCCATTCATAAGATATTATGCATATTGGATCCTAAGTAACTTTAAAAGCAATGAATAAATTTGTTTTAGCTCAAAATGAACTTCAAAAAATATGTTCATCAAAACAAATAGAAGAATGTGAATATTTATTTTGTTTGTTACACAACCCTGACTATCTAGGAGACCACCAAGGAAGTCATGTTTGCCTAGGTTGTTCTCTAAATGATTCTATTGAAATGGTAGATAGATTTCTATTAGAAACAAAACTTGATGGTGACGATAGTTCAGACAAAATTGAGTATGTTTTCACTATTTATATCTTATTACTTTATTTAACTGTTGAAAAACTACATACTATTTTTAAATTTATTGGTATTACATGGGAATATGTAGAAGAAAAATGGACTGTTCTTGTGGAAATCAGAAAATGGGCAAATTTCATCAAACATCCAAAAGGCTTTTTATTTACTCATCATCCTTCTTATCAATTTGAAGACGAACCACGAATTTTAAATTCCGAATTAAAATATTTAGACTTTAATTTTGTAT
>CAZPBT010000404.1:0-1563 GCA_964584555.1 uncultured Chitinophagales bacterium | reverse complement strand
AGTATTATTTGGCAAATATACGATAATAATAATATCTATATATGCTTCAATCGCCATTAAAGAGAATAAATTAAATGTTTTCTTTGTGTATTTACTCTAATCAGTATTTGACAGAAAAATATCCGGAACTATCTTCACCAAAATAAAAATACTGACACATACCAAGGTGGCATTTTGAGCATGGAAATGGAGCTTGTCTACAAAGAAGGTATAGATGAATGCACCGATAAAAATGGACAAGTGCACGACGATAATCCGGCGGTCGAAAAAGTTGAAATTGTCATAAGCGGTTTCCTTTTTATATTCGCCGGTGGCTATAAATTTTACGATAAAATCGAACAGGTTGTAAATGAAAAATTGCAATAAAGCCATTCTGAAATAAGATGAAGACAGCGTAATAGTTTGTGCGAAATCGATCAGGTGTTTGTCATCACCCGTATTCATTTTGCCCAAACCTAAAAATACGATGATAAATAGTAAGTAAAATGCGAAAATGAAAATTCTGGTCAAGATGAACTTTACCCATAAAACGATTTTTGCAAGTATACTTATGCGTGCATCTTTGGCAGAAAACAAGATTCTTAATCCTTCAAAAAATGTGATAATCAGAAACTCGAGCCAATAGATATAGACCACACTGAACAATGTCCAGCCATGTTGTATGACGCCAAAAAGAGGATACAAATTGGCGATAATCAGCATCGGGATTAATAACAATTTATTGCGTTTGTTTTCATGCATAGTTTTTGATTATTCGCTAAATTTAATCGTAATTTACGACTATGCCAACTACCGATTTGAAAGACATGCGCATCAGCTATGAAAAGGACGCACTATATGAAAAAGATTGTGCTGCTAACCCATTCGATCAGTTTAAAACATGGTTTAATGAGGCACTCACTGCAGACGAACTCGAAGCCAATGCCATGGCTTTGGCTACAGCAGATAAACAAGGTATTCCGTCGAGTCGCATTGTTTTGCTGAAAGAAATTACGGCAAAAGGGTTTGTTTTTTATACCAATTTCGACAGCAAGAAAGGACAGGATTTAGCAGAAAATCCTAATGCTTGCTTACTGTTTTGGTACAGAACCAATCAACGCCAAATCCGCATTGAAGGCATCGTGGAAAAATACGACAGAAATCTGGCAGCTGCTTATTTTCATAGTCGCCCGCACGACAGCCAAATTGGTGCAAATGTATCACCACAAAGCAGAGTGATAGAAAGCAGACAGTATCTGGAAGATAAATTTGATGACTTTTCCAAGGCGTATGAAAATAAAGAAATACCGATGCCGGAGAATTGGGGCGGATATATTTTGATTCCTAATATAATTGAATTTTGGCAAGGCAGAATGAGCAGATTGCATGACAGAATACGTTATGTAAAATCTGAAACAGGGGAGTGGCAAACAGAACGTGTTGCACCTTAAATAAGACCAGTTGCGCAATTAAAAGTTGCAATATTTGCTATATTTCATTTGGAAGTTGGTTGCATTTATACAGTCATGTAGAGGCGACACCTTTATTGATAATTAGTGTATTAGTTAATTAGTTTAATAGTTT
>CAZPBT010000403.1:0-1569 GCA_964584555.1 uncultured Chitinophagales bacterium | reverse complement strand
GTGGCCCAGAGCCTCGTCACCGGCCTCAGTCCCTCGGACGTCTACGTGCCCATCGGCCAGTGGGCGGACCCCGCCTTCCGGGACCGCCACATCGGCATGGGCACGAACGCGATCGGGCGGTTGAAGCCTGGAGTCAGCGAGGCTCAGGCCCAGGCCGACCTGGACGCGGTCGCGCGGGACCTCGCCGCGGCCTACCCCGACGCCAACAAGGGCTCGGGAATCACCATGGTTCCCCTGAAGACGGACGTGGTGGGCGGCGCGCGCGGGACCCTGCTCGTGCTCCTGGGTGCCGTGGCCTTTGTTCTCCTGATCGCCTGCGCCAACGTGTCCAATCTCCTCCTGGCCCGATCCACCGGACGGACCCGCGAGTTCGCCATCCGCCTCTCCCTCGGCGCAAGCCCGTGGCGGGTGGTCGGTCAGCTCCTCACCGAAAGCGTCATCCTCGGCCTCGCGGGCGGGGTCATGGGCCTCGCCCTGGCCAAGGCCGCGATGATCCTGATCCTCAAGGGTCTGGCGGACGCGATCCCCCGCACCGACGAAATCGCCCTCGACGCGCGCGTCCTCCTCTTCACCGCCGGCATTTCCATCCTGGCCGGCATCGTCTTCGGGCTCGCCCCCGCGATGCGAATGCTGCGGCCGCAGTTGAGCGAGACCCTGCGCGAGGGCGGGCGCGGCGCGGGCTCGGCGCGCCACCGCGCGCAGAGCGTGTTCATCGTCCTCCAGGTGGCCATGGCCCTCGTGCTCATGGTGGGAGCCGGGCTGATGATCCGAAGCCTCGCCGCGCTGTGGGGCATCGACCCCGGCTTCGATCCGCGCCAGGTGCTCACCTTCGCCACCTCGGTGACCTCCGACCCGAAGGCCACCCCTGATGAGCTGCGCGCCAAGTATCGCGAAGCAGCGCGCCAGTTCTCGGCGGTGCCCGGGGTGGAGGCCGCGGCCATGATCGGCGGATCGCTGCCCATGACCGGCGATTCGGAAGTGCCGTTCTGGCCGGAGGGACAGACTCCTCCCGCGAACCAGAACGACATGACCTTCGCGCTCTTCTACCTGGTGACCCCGCCCTACCAGCAGGCCATGCGGATTCCTCTCGTGCGCGGCCGCTTCCTGGAGGATCGCGACGACGAGCGCGCTCAGGTGGCGGCGGTCATCGACGCATCGTTCGCACGGAAGTACTTCCCCGGAGTCGATCCGGTCGGGCAGCGCATCCACGTGGGCCTGCTCGACATGAAAGCGGAGATCGTCGGCGTGGTCGGCCACGTCGAGCACTGGGGGCTCGGCGACAAGAAGCACGAGACCCTGCAGGCCCAGCTCTACCTGTCGGTCTGGCAGGTCCCCGACCGGTTCTGGTCGCTGCTCTCGAGCGGCTCGGGTTACGTCGCTCGCACCGCCGCGTCTCCCCTCGGGGTGATGAGCGGGATCCGGGCCGCCGCGGCGAAGGCGGATCCGAGTTCGGTCGTTTACGGGGCGCGCCCCATGGAGGAGGTGGTGGCCAACTCGATCGCCACTCAGCGGCTGGCCATGATCATGCTCAGCATCTTCTCCGCGGTGGCCCTGCTGCTGTCGGCGATC
>CAZPBT010000402.1:0-1576 GCA_964584555.1 uncultured Chitinophagales bacterium | reverse complement strand
AGCGGACTCGATGCGCGGCGAGATCTTCGCGCGCGGGCTGCGAGGCGAGACGCGCCGCCAGCACGTCCACCGCCTGTTGTTCGCGGCCCGTGGCTTCGAGCAGATCGAGCAGGCGCGATTCGACGAGGCGCGAGGCGGGCAGCAGCGTGGCGGTCTTCGTCAGCACATCCACGGCTTCACTCTTGCGCTGCGCGGCCGCGAGCAGATCGGCCAGCGCGACAGCCTCCGCTTCGTGATCCGGCGCTGCATCCCAGCGCTTCCTCGCATCGCTGAGCAGCCGGTCGCGATCCGCTGCATCACCGGCGAGTTGCAGACGCAGCAGCAACACTTCACGCCGCCGCCAGTAATCAGCGGCGAGTTTCGCGAGGAGTTCATCGAGCCGCCGGCCTGCCTCCGCGCGTTTGCCCGCGGCGGCTTCGGTTTCGGCGAGCACGATGGCGCCTTCGACGGCGAGATCGCCCTGCAGCGACGACAAATCCGCGCCCTGGACAAGAACGGACGCCGCCTTCGGCAACGAACGCGCGAGCGCCTGCCGCGCCCAGCTCACGCGTTGTTCCGTGGTCAGTGATTGTTTTTGGACGAGCGATTGAAAACGCGCCGTGACGAGTTCCTCTCGGCCCTGGACGGCGGCGAGCTTCATCAACTCGCCCATCCACGCGGAGCGCCGCGCGGCGGAGGTCTCCAACGCGATGGCGCGATCCAATTCGTCGGCCGCCTTTGGATCGAACCGCGCGGCGAGGAGCGGTTGATTCGTCCACGCGAGAAGCGCGCTCTGTGGCATGAGCGCGATCGAGTCGCGGAGAAAGCTGGCCGCGCGCTCGTCATGGATTTCGAGAAAAATGCGCGCCAGCACCACGCGCGCGTTTTCGTCCTGCGGATACTGGGCGAGATGCGAGAGGTAGAGCGCTGGAAGCTGCTCGCGCCGGCCATTGGTCGCGTAGAGCTGGACGAGCTTCTTCAGCGGCGCATCGGCCGCCGGATCGAAGTGCAGCGCCGTGCGCAGTGCCAGAGACGATTTGTCGAAGTCAGGCGCGGGCGGATCCGCAGCGCGCGTGAAGGACAGCGGAAAGACTGACAGGACCAGAAGGACGAGGACCGAAGGGGCGAGCGCCGGGTGATGGGACGGTGGCTTTGGAGGGAAGCGCATGGCCGTCGGAGATTTTGAATTCGGAATCTTGAATCCTGAATGTTGAGCGCCGCGCTACGCCGCCATCTGCGCGGGTGTCTTCACCTGATCGAGGATGCGTGAGATGAGATCGTCCACGCGGAGCTGCTGCGCCTCGCCCTCGAAGTTCAGGATGATGCGATGGCGCAAGGAGGTGAGGGCGACGCGGCGGATGTCATCGGTGGAGACAGCCGTGGCGCCATTGACGGCGGCCCAGATGCGGGCGCCGCGGATGAGAGACTGAAGGCCACGCGGACTGGAGCCGTAGGCCACGTAGCGCGCGACTTCCGGCAGCACGCCGGGCTGCTCGGGATGCGTGCCGAGGACGAGACGCGAGGCATATTGCGCGACGGGATCGGCCACGGGCATCTGGGAAAGCTCGTGCTGGAGGCGCATGAGATCCTCGCCGCT
>CAZPBT010000401.1:0-1577 GCA_964584555.1 uncultured Chitinophagales bacterium | reverse complement strand
GCGTTTCAAAATACCGTTCATACAGAGACAAAAGCGGAGACGGACCGTGCGCGGACAGAAGTTCTGACCGCAAGTAATAGAACAGATAAATCGTCATCTGCCGCGTATTCGCACATGTGCTGTCCCGCGATGCTGTCGGAAACCCCTCCCAAATGTGTTGACGCCCCTGTTCGATGCCTTCTGTTGTTACCAGAATCTCCCCCACTTCCGGGTTCATTTCCAGGGGTCCGTCCCCCAATTCCAAACCATCCATCACACCGCCTACCGTTGGGCAACAGAGATCGAAACGCGCATGCGGACTCACCGCCCCAAGTGCATCTACAAAAAGCCTCGCTCGCAGTGTCTCTGTCTCCTCCGGCCCATCCAACCGAGCCATCTGCACAATGACGCCTTCCCCCTTTTCATCCACCGAATACCCCAAAAACGTCCGATAAGGAAAAACCGTCACCCCCCCTTTTTCACACCGCGCCAAAAGTTCACGAAACAGCCCCTCTGCATCCACCACGCAATCCAATACCCCTGAAACCGTGTAATCGGGCCCCTTCCCAAACCGGCAAATCCCCGTCCGATATTGCATCAAAACCAATTCTTGAACTTCTGCCTCGGAAAACAGACCAGACGCCACCAGCGGCTGCAATTCCCTCCTCGAAATGTTCCACTCCCTATGCCCAAGGCCCATCCTCCTTCTGTCGAAGACCGCCACCTTGACGCCCTTCATAGACAGATACGCCGCATAGATCAGCGACAACCCCCCACCCGCAAAGACGACATCAAAACTCCCCCTTTCATGACAACGCCCAGAATCAGACTCCTTCTCTGCAAGACCACGACCAAAACTGGAATCCAACTGTTGCAGGTGCAAAAAGGCCGACTCTCCCCGATCCGGAAGCGTACAAAACGCTTCCACAGTCCGGGGAAATTCACGACGCAAGCGCGCAAGGGAATGGGAAACTGACACGACCGCACCATACAACGTCAGGGTTTTTCGGAAAACAACACTTTTTCGCAACCCTCAAGCCATACATCGGGAATCCAAAGCACCCCTCTGTTTGCACCTGCAAAGGAGTGTGCTGGAACACGCCCGTCATAGACTCGATTTGTGCCTTTCATCCGAGCTTGTCGATTCGATCAGGGAAATCTCCCCCGTTGGACAGAAACGCCATTCTCCGATGGGAACGATCACATCGAAACAAGTATGTTCCCCTCGGCGCTCTGCCACAATCTCCCAACCATGCGCTCTTACCAACCGATGTGTGATCGCAAGACCCAGCCCCGTTCCCTGCGGTTTCGTCGTAAACCAGGGTTCAAAAATCTGAGCCACAGAAGTCGAAAAACCTGGTCCATTGTCCCAGACCACAATGCGCAACCGCCCATCGGGATCCGACACCGATGTGAGACCCAAAGACCCCTTTTCAGAACATGCATCAATTGCGTTTGCGAGCAAATTCAGAAGGATCTGAATCAGCGCATCTGGATCAGCCAGCAGCTCGATTCCATCCTGCAATTCTGACTTAAAGGCATGTGCTATCAGACGATCTGCAAGCAACAACCGAACGTGTTCTGTCATCGCGCGCAAG
>CAZPBT010000400.1:0-1602 GCA_964584555.1 uncultured Chitinophagales bacterium | reverse complement strand
TATTTCAATTGCTGATACATTTGTAAACCGCATTGCAAAAAGGAAATATAATTTTGTGGCTTGATGGCAAAATTGAATGCTACCGGCTGGTTGAGCATTTGCTCTTTGTTGTTTAATAAGATATAATACGGCTGGGAATTCGTGCCGAAATGTTTCGCCTGAAAATCACTCCACTTTTGCCCTACTTCTTTAACTTCTCGTTCTTTGCCGGTGGCAGAAGAAACAAACCATTCATTTTCGGGCAAATTGGTTTTGTCATCCACATACAAAGAAATAACCACATACTTTTTCATTTCTTCAATCACCCTTTTATCTGTCCAGACTGCATCTTCTACCTTGCGGCAGTTTACACAGCCAAAGCCTGTAAAATCTAATAAAATGGGCATATCGTGCGCTTTGGCATACGCCAAGCCTTCTTCATAGTCTTTGAAATGAATGAAATTTTCTTTGTTCGTATTTTTAAAGTTGTACGAAGTTGGCGGAATAATACCACTCAGCAACGGGATGGATTTGTAACTCACTAAAGAATAAGTGAAATATATAGTCAGTAACAATGAAACTATTCCCAGTATAGTTACCCCTGTCGACCTTTTTTCTTTGTTTTCTTTTTTCTTAAAAACACCGAATGCGTAAAGTGTCATGGCGGCAAAAATCAAAATCCAGATAATCATGAACGGTTCAAAACGCAAGATGCCCCAGTTCATGGTCATATCTACCGTTGACAAAAATTTGAATGCCAGTGCCAGTTCCAGAAAGCCTAATACCACTTTCATCGTACCCATCCAGCCGCCCGATTTGGGTAAAGATTGCAGCCATTGTGGAAACAAGGCAAACAATGTAAAGGGTAAAGCCAAAGCAAATGAAAATCCGAACATGCCTAACAGTGGTTTTAGCGGTACTCTGCCCAATATTGTTGGCCCGCCACCTGTGGCAGCTTCCACTAATAAAGTACCGATAATAGGACCTGTGCAAGAAAAGGAAACTAAAGCCAGCGTAAATGCCATAAAGAAAATGCCCAGATTGCCTCCTTTTGACGAAAGGGCATCTGTTTTGTTTGCCCATGATGAGGGAAGTGTAATTTCAAATGCCCCGAAAAAGGAAATGGCAAAAACCACAAAAATCACAAAAAACAACAAGTTGAACCAGATATTTGTCGACATGGCATTAAGGGCATCAGAGCCGAAAACGGAAGTAATAATTAAGCCCAATAAAACATAAATGACAATAATGGAAATACCATAGATGATTGCTTTTTTCAAGCCTTCTTTTGGGTCTTTACCGCGTTTGGTAAAGAAGCTCACTGTAAGGGGTACCATAGGGAAAACACAAGGGGTAAGCAATGCCAATAAACCACCGATAAAGCCGGCAAAAAATATCCACCAGTAAGATTTGTCTTTGGCCTCTGCTTTTACGCTGCAAGAATTATTGGCATATGTAGTATCAAATTTTCCGGATAATTCTACCGTCTTTTTTATGGTAGTATTAATCTCCACATGCGGAATGACACTTTTTGCTGCTGTTCCGGTATCTGTAGGTTTTACTGCTGTAGTGGTTGAGTTTGAGTTGTCTAAGGTGATTTCAAATTTTTCAGGGCCAAATAAT
>CAZPBT010000399.1:0-1611 GCA_964584555.1 uncultured Chitinophagales bacterium | reverse complement strand
ATGCAATAGCAATTGGATGTAAGCAAAACATTAAGGTACTTAAAATAGAAATCCATTTCGTTGAAAAAAGAAAACTCACTACTAAATAGAAGACATATACAGTAAGACAACTAAAAAATAATGAAAAAATTCTAAGTACTAAGATTTTATAACCTAAAATCTTAGTCCAGATACTAATTAATAAAAAATATAAAACGCTTCCATTATCATACAATATTGATAAATATATATTTTTTAACTTACATCTATAGTAAAAATCTCTGGAATATATAATGTTTTTATCTATTCCTATTTGTTTCCAAGTTATAGTGCCAACCTGATTAATCCCTGCATAGGGGATACCGAGTGTACAACCTAAGGTAGAAATCTCATCAAAATGTACAGTATGATTTATCCTAAACAACCTAGCCGATACAGATAGTATCATTATTAATATAATAGCAATGTGTTTGTATTTAAATAGTCTCATCTTCTATTTCTTTTCTCCTACAATAACTACTTGAGTAAACATATCTTTTATACCAAAATAATATTCAACGAAGTTAAATCCGGCATTTTCTATTACACTTCGTATTTGTTTACCTGATTTTACTCTGGAAATTTCATCCGGATGCAACTTTACATTTTTTCTCAAAATCTTATTTAGTACAAAATGTGCAGTATCCAAAACTTGCACGGTAAGCCCGTATGTTGGAGGAATAAACAAACAAATTTTACCTCCCGGTTTTATCACCCGTTTGCATTCTTTCAATACCTGTTCTATTTCTTCTGATGTAAAATGTTCTAAAACGCCAAGATTATATAGTCCATCAAAAGTATCATCAGCAAATGGCATTTCAAAAATGCTGGCTTGTACTAATTCAGCTTTTTGTTGATTAACACTATCGTATATTTTAAGAGCCGGATAAGAAATATCCAATGCTGTAACCCGATAGTTTTTTACAATATCCGTATCTACTTTACCACTGCCACAACCTGCATGCAGTAATTTAGCACCTTTTTGAAAATGTTTAAAAATAAAATGATTTAAAGCTTTTTTGATAATATTATTACGGTAGAAATCAGCAAATTTATCATACGTTTTATTGGAAGGTTTATCTTGTTTTCCCCAATAAATGTCCCAATCTTGTTGTGTATCTCTATCTTTACCTAAAAATATTTTTTCTTTATCCGAATTATTTTTCATTTTTTATAAATTAATGTATTTTTTTTGAATGTCTTCTTTTGAAACATCTGAAATAGAAATTTCAAGCTGGTAATTGCATCTTTCAAATTCATTTTGGAATCTCCATAAGTGCGTTTAGGTAAATGTATTGATATCTCCTTAATGTCATACTTATTCAAACTCAAAATAAACAAACTTTCAAAGAAAAAGGAATAACTCTTAGATTGTATTAGTGAAAATACTCCTTTGGGTATAACTTTTAAATTATAGGCTCTAAATGCGCCACTCGCATCATATGGCATAGCCAATAGATGTTTTGTCAAAAAATGTCCCAAACGAGTTAATGATTTTCTAAATAGATTCCACGTTTCCAAACTCTCTTTATTCATATATCTCGACCCTATAACTATCGTATGCGTTTTGCTTTCTTTATAAAAATCAATAAT
>CAZPBT010000398.1:0-1623 GCA_964584555.1 uncultured Chitinophagales bacterium | reverse complement strand
CAAATTATTTCTATATCACGGATACTTCCGGATTAACCGTAGAAAAAACATCTGAATTAAGAAGAATTTGTTTTGAAAAAGGTATCAAACTGCAAGTAGCAAAAAACACGTTTATCAAAAAAGCTTTGGTAGCCGGAGGTAAATATTCAGACGAATTAGAGCCGGTATTACATGGCACTTCAGCTTTGATGTTTACAGATACCGGAAATTTACCGGCTAAAGTAATCAAACAATTCCGCGAAAAAAATCCAAAACCTGAAATCAAAGCAGCTTATATTGATTCAGCAATCTTTGTAGGAGGAGATTTAATCGAAACCTTGAGTAAAGTTAAATCTAAAGAAGAGTTAGTTGGCGACGTTATTTCGTTGTTACAATCTCCTGCAAAAAATGTCATTTCTGCATTGAAATCAAGTGGTGGCAAATTAGCAGGCATCGTTAAAACATTACAAGAAAGAGAAAATTAATTTAATAATCATTAAAATTTTTAAAAAATGGCTGATATTAAAGCATTCGCAGAGCAATTAGTTAACCTGACAGTTAAAGAAGTTAACGAATTAGCTGAAATTTTGAAAAATGAATACGGAATCGAACCGGCTGCTGCTGCAGTTGCAGTTGCTGCTGCTCCAGGTGGCCCGGGTGCTGCTGCTGTAGAAGAAAAAACATCTTTTGATGTAATTCTTAAAGATGCAGGTGCTCAAAAACTGGGCGTAGTAAAAGTGGTTAAAGACATCACTGGTCTTGGCTTAAAAGAAGCTAAAGACTTAGTTGACGGTGCTCCAAAACCAATCAAAGAAGGTGTTTCTAAAGATGAGGCTGAGTCAATCAAAGCCAAATTGGAAGAAGCTGGTGCTGCTGTAGAATTGAAATAATACTGTTCCGATTCTTAAAATAAAGTGTTACAGCAACCTATTTATTGCTGTAACACTTATTAGTGTTTTACTCAACTTTAATGCACTCTAAATGTCTAAAAAAATCGATAAAACAACAGGCTTAACGCAAACAGGAAGAATTAACTTCAGTAAGTTGAGTCATCCCTATGAGTATCCCAATCTCCTGGATATTCAGATTAAATCTTTTCAAGAGTTCCTGCAACTCGAAACCACACCCGACAAACGTTCTAAAGAAGGTCTTTGGAAAGTGTTTGCCGAAAACTTCCCTATTACTGATGCTCGAAACATCTTTCTTCTGGAATTTTTAGACTATTATGTAGATCCGCCACGTTATACGGTTGATGAATGTATTGAACGCGGACTTACTTATAGTGTTCCATTAAAAGCAAAATTGCGCTTATCTTGTAATGACGAAGAACATATTGACTTCCAAACTATTGTTCAAGATGTATTCCTGGGCAATATACCCTACATGACTGACAAAGGTACGTTCATTATCAATGGTGCTGAACGTGTTGTAGTTTCTCAGTTGCACCGCTCACCGGGTGTGTTCTTCGGTATGAGCTATCACCCGAATGGTACAAAAATATTCTCTGCACGCGTTATTCCTTTCAAAGGTGCGTGGATGGAATTTGCTACAGATATTAACAATGTAATGTATGCCTATATTGACCATAAGAAAAAATTCCCGGTACTACATTGTTACGTGCAATTGGCTTCGATTCTGATAAGG
>CAZPBT010000397.1:0-1648 GCA_964584555.1 uncultured Chitinophagales bacterium | reverse complement strand
TCTCCTGACTTCCGCACAATTTTATGATTCAAAAATCAAGTAGCTCTATTTCAATTCTTTTTGTAAAATTTTCGGGTGTTTTTGGGTGTTAATTATTGCTTTTACTTTCGTTTTTATGTATATCAGGGAACTAAAGCATAATAATGGAAGGATATATGTGCAGGTAATTGATAAATCATCGGGCAGGTATAAAGTTGTCAAGAGTTTTGGAAGTGTAAAAGAATCATCACAGGTAACAGCATTAATTGCAAAGGCCAAAAACTGGATGGCAAAGCAAACAGGAATAGTAGAGTTGGATTTTGCTGGAGAAGCTGCCATGCTGCAACGGTTTTTACAGTCCATTACTGCCCACCGGTTAGCTGGCATTGACTATGTATTAGGCAAACTCTTTGATGAGATCGGGTTTAATAAAATTGAAGATGAACTATTCCGTGATTTAGTGCTTTACCGAGTGGTGTATCCAAAGAGTAAACTTAAAACCACCCAGTTTTTATATCGCTACCAACAAAAGAGTTATAGTGAAGACGATATTTACCGTTATATGGACAAGCTGCACAGTACGCAAAAACAGCAGGTGCAGCAGATAAGTTATGAGCATACCAGTAAAACATTGGGCAGTCGGGTGAGCATGGTGTTTTATGACGTAACCACGATTTATTTTGAAATAGATAACGAAGATGATTTGCGTAAGACAGGGTTTTCAAAAGAAGGCAAACATCAGCATCCGCAAATCGTTCTGGGCCTACTGGTAAGTCAATTTGGTTATCCGCTGGCTTACGACATTTTTGAAGGCAATAAGTTTGAAGGACATACCATGTTGCCTGTGATAAATGGTTTTAAACGCAAATACAATTTATCGCAACTGGTCATCATTGCCGACTCGGGATTATTGTCCAATGCCAACATAGAAGAACTGATAGCCGGGAAGTATGAGTTTATCCTCGGCGCCAGAATTAAAAACGAAAATCAAACAATCAAAAGAAAAATTCTTTCCCTGGGATTAAAAAACGGGCAGAGTGCCGTTATTGAAAAAGGCGGTTTAAAACTTGTGGTTACGTATTCAGATGAACGGGCAGCCAAAGACCGTTACAACAGGGAAAAAGGACTCAAAAGGCTAGAAAAAATAATAGCCAAAGGCAAGCTGACTAAATCAAGCATTAATAACAAAGGCTACAACAAATACCTCAAGCTGGAAGGAGAACTAAAAATCACTATTGATAAAGACAAGTACAATCAGGATGCACAGTGGGATGGAATAAAAGGCTACCTGACTAATGCCCGCCTGAGCAAAGAAGATATAATTGAAAACTATCTGCACTTATGGCAAATAGAAAAAGCATTCAGGATTACAAAAACAGATTTAAAAATCAGACCTGTTTATCACCGGCTGCAAAAAAGAATTGAAGCACATATCTGCCTCAACTTTGTTGCCTATAAAATTTATAAGGAGTTGGAAAGACAACTCAAACTAAAAAAATCCGGTCTGAGCCCCGAAACCGTCATTGATATCTTACAAAGTATTTATGAAATAGAAGTAACCAGCTCCAACTCCCAACAAACAATTAAAAAAACGCTGCTGCTAACGGAAGAACAGAAACTAATCGCCCAACTTTTTGACTTCGGGTGTTAATTTTAGGAAGTCAGGAAA
>CAZPBT010000396.1:0-1657 GCA_964584555.1 uncultured Chitinophagales bacterium | reverse complement strand
TTTGGGATTACCCCATTGACTTATCCGTCAACATTCCTAATGCGTAATCTGGGTTTAAACAAATTTTGTTGATTTCGCTAGGATTTTGTTGATAAATAGTCTGATTATAATTGATATTAGATAATTTCATAATCTTATGAAAGAAAACGGCATTTAGCTATCATTCAAATGTCCTTAATTACCTGAGTTCTGGAAAAGTATTTCCATTTTAAAATAGTTGATTTTTTTATCACGAACCACCTCATTTTGATTCCACCTCCTTTTTTAGTTGGAGGAAATAAATGAGAAATCAACTATTTTTTTACATTAACTCGCTGTGCTGTTTGAAATTGTAATTCATCTTTTTAATTCTATTGATTGTTAATATTAAATTCTTGTCACTTTTTTTCTTAGTCAAAAAAAGTAACCAAAAAAGACAAGGCAAAACGATCGTCCTACGCTGTATACCTATGCTTAGCTACGCGTTTTGCCGACCCACGCTTCTTTACATACTGCTGACCCAACTGACCTACTTTTTTATATACCTTTAGTTTGTTTTAAACTGCACAACGAGTTACCTAATTTTTCTAACACAAACTCAGGTAATTAATTGGGTTTAAATTCATCCTAAAATTCCTACTTTTGATGTAATAATTTTTTAAGTAAAAGCTGAATTTTATTTGTTTTCTTTTTTTGAAAAACTTCTGAAAAAATGTCCATTTCTCACACAGAAAATAGTACGATGCTGCATGAATTTGAAGCATTAATTGCCGATACTTCTTTCGTTGATTTGAATAACATGATTGCAAAAAGTCAGCTTATTACGAATGCTCGTTTTGGCAAAAATATACAACTCTATGCTCCTCTATATCTCAGCAACGAATGTCAGAATATTTGTACCTACTGCGGGTTTAGTTTCGATAATAAACTGAAAAGGAAAACGCTATCTGATGAAGAAATTTTAGCTGAAGCAAGTGTTTTAAAATCGCATGGCTTCGATAGTATTTTATTAGTTACCGGCGAAGATTATCGTGTCAATACGGATTATATCCTCCATGCCATCAACTTATTGAAACCTTATTTTGCTCAAATTTCCATTGAAGTACAACCCTTGGAAACAGGCGATTATATCCGTCTGAAAAATGCAGGCGTGTATGGTGTATTCATGTACCAGGAAACTTATGATAAAGCAACTTATAAACTGGTACATCCGAAAGGAAAAAAAGCTAATTATGAATACCGTCTGCAAACTCCAGACCGCATCGGTGACGCAGGAATTTATAAGATAGGCTTGGGTGTATTATTAGGCCTGTCGGAAGACTGGCGTGCGGATGTATTGGCTTTAGTACAACATTTAGCTGAATTGCAAAAAACATATTGGCAAACAAAATTTTCCATTTCCTTTCCACGCATTCGTCCTCACGAAGGCGAGTTTCAGCCCAAATGTCATTTATCCGAAAAGGAATTATTGCAGTTAATTGCTGCCTTTCGCATTTGTTTTCCGGATGTAGAATTAACTTTATCTACCAGAGAACGTGCTGTATTTCGGGATATTGCCATGCAGTATGGCGTCACGTCTATGAGTGCCGGAAGTAAAACTGAACCTGGAGGCTATTCCAATTCCGAGGCTTTAAAGCAATTTGAAATTGATGATGAACGCAGTGCGGAAGAAATGGCT
>CAZPBT010000395.1:0-1659 GCA_964584555.1 uncultured Chitinophagales bacterium | reverse complement strand
GACCGGGGCAAGTAGCGCTCGAATCCCTGCCGGATGCCGACGTGGTGAACCTCCAAGCGCAGGTCTCTTTTTGATTCTGGCAACCTGGTTTGAGCCGAATCCACACCTTGGGGGCACCTAGTCCTCATGTGGGAAATGTTTCAATCGGCTCGCTTGCGCCGCCTGTTCCTTGCTGAGACCCTCTTGCTCGTCGTGCTCTCGTGGGTGTGCCTTCGGCTGTTTGCTTCCCCTGTTCCTTCCAGACTTGGGCACTTCGCGCAGGCTTCTTTTTCGTTTCTGGTGGCGTTGTCTGTGTCGGTTTGTGTCCAGCTTGCGATGTACTACCTGAATTTGTATTCCGATCGACTGGTCGGCTCGCGGACGCAGCGGCTTGTACGTATTCTGTTTGCTCATGTTTTGGGTGGAGGAATCCTTGTTTTGTGTCTGGACTTCGTGCCGCAGTTTCGTCCCCCGCGCAGTCAACTCTTGCTGTGTTTGGGAATCACGTCCTGGCTCCTGTTTTCCATCCGATGCCATGCAGTAGAGGTCATGCACGCTGGGAGTGGGCGACGGAAAGTGCTCGTCATGGGAACCGGCCCCCTGGCTTTCAAAATCGGAGAGTGGGTCCTGTCACATCACGGTGCTGGTTATGATCTGATCGGTTTTTTGTCCGCGAAAAAAACAGATTCTGTTCAGATGATCTTGGGCCGACCCGTTTTCGCTTCTTGCGATGATGTTGCAGAGATCGTCGAGCGTCACGCGGCGAGCGATGTGGTGTTTGCTGATGACGAGCCGCGCCGCCAAGAGTCGCTGATGGTTCGGCTGCTGCGGGTAAAGATCACCGGGAGACGTGTTTGGAGCGCGTTGGGTTTCGCAGCAGAGGTTCTCTATTGCCTTCCCATAGAACTCCTAACGCCTGCCGATGTGGTGTTCGATTCAGGCTTTACACCGACGGCGTTTACACTTTTTCTCAAGCGACTTGAGGACATGTTTCTTTCAACGATTGCAATCGTCCTTGTGTCCCCTCTTTTGCTTGTGACGGCCATTCTTGTTCGGCTAGACAGTCCGGGGCCCGTGCTGTACAGACAAGATCGCATCGGTCTTCGAGGTCGCAAGTTCACGATCTACAAATTCCGATCGATGCGTGTTCAGGCCCCCGATGAACCCTTGCGCCTGACCTCGCACAACGACGATCGCATCACGTGCATTGGGCGTTTTTTGCGGCTTCATCGGCTGGATGAACTTCCGCAATTCTTCAACGTCCTTGTGGGAGACATGAGCCTTGTGGGACCCCGACCAGAAGTCGAACGCTCTGTGAATGAACTGCGAGAAACGCTGCCTTTTTATGACCAGCGGCACGCGATTCGACCCGGAATCACCAGTTTGGGACAAGTCCGTTTTGGCGAAGCGACGACGCTGGATGAAGCCAGAGAGAGGCTCAAGTACGACCTGTACTATCAAAAGAACTTGTCGCTTGCGTTTGATCTGTCGATCTTGATTGATACGGTGAAAGTGGTGCTGCTAAAAACGGGCGCGCGCTGAGAAGTTCATGTGGAGTTGAGGGAACGGAAGGCTTTGGGAGGGGACAGAGGCGATAGGGGGTCGTTAGTACTGATAGCCAATGGTGACAGTTCCGCCGAAGTAGTTGTCCGTGGCCCCAGAGGCCAAGTGACGGGCGTC
>CAZPBT010000394.1:0-1664 GCA_964584555.1 uncultured Chitinophagales bacterium | reverse complement strand
CTAGTAAACTTTTGTGCATAAAGGCAGTTTTAAACAAATTTATTGCTTTTATCGGGATAATAAAATCATTAAGTGGACATCCATTTTATTTTAGTTAATTTTAACACCTTTTTAAAAAATTAAATGTCTACTATTTCCAATTTTACGTGAATGAAACGAACTAAAACAGAGTTTATTGAAGAATTAGCCATAGAGCAAATTGCTGCGGAAGGTAAAGGAATTGCTCGCAAAGATAATTACGTAGTTTTTGTAGAACGAGCTATACCCGGTGATATCGTGAATGTAAAGATTACCAAGAAGAAAAAAGACTATGCACAAGCAGAGATTGTGAGCTTTGTAAAAAAATCTGAAAACAGAACTGTTGCTTTTTGCCCACATTTTGGTCTTTGCGGAGGCTGTAAATGGCAAGATGTCATGTATGCCGAACAACTGCGCGAGAAAGAACAACTGGTTTATGATGCACTCCGCAGAATTGGTAAAATTGATGTGGAAAATATCAGTCCGATAATCGGCTGTGCGCAAACTGAACATTATAGGAATAAAGTCGAATTTACTTTTTCTGACAGGGCATGGCTGACCGATGAGCAAATAAAAAGTGGACAAGAATTTGATCGGCGTGCTTTGGGATTCCATGTGCCACAAAGTTTTTCCGGAGTATTGGCTGTTTCTGCTTGCTATTTAATGGACGAAAAACAAAATGTAATTCGCAATGCCATTTTTGAATTTGCAAAACAAGAAGAAATGGCATTTTATAACTTGAAAACACATGAAGGCTTACTGCGCAATTTAATTTTCAGGAATACCAGTACCGGTGAGTGGATGCTTACAGTTTGCTTTGCTGCACCAGTGCAGGATAAAATAGACCAACTTATGGCTTTTATCAGCAATAAATTTCCTGAAATCACATCACTCAATTATATCATCAACCAAAAATTAAATGATACTATTTTTGATCAGGAGGTTATCAACTATGCAGGTCAGGATTACATTACTGAACAATTAGATGAGATACGTTACAAGATAAGTGTAAAATCATTTTTTCAAACCAATTCGCTTCAGGCAAAAGTATTGTACGATATTGTCAAAAATTTTGGTCAGTTTTCGAAAGATGAAATTGTGTATGACTTGTATTGCGGCACAGGCAGTATTGCTTTATATGTGGCAAATTCCTGTAAACAAGTTATCGGTATTGAGCAAATAGCGCAAGCCGTTCTGGATGCAGATGAAAATGCAAAATTAAACCATATTAATAATGCTTCATTTTACGCAGGTACCTGCGAGGCTATTTTTAGCGAAGATTTTTTACAAAAACATCCCAAAGCAGATACTATTATTGTTGACCCGCCGCGTGCAGGTCTGCATGAGAAAGTAGTGGATACACTTTTAAAAAGCGAAGCAAAGAAAATTGTCTATGTAAGTTGCAATCCCAGCACACAAGCGCGAGATATTTTGTTGTTGTCTGAAAAATATGCACTTACAAAATGCCAGCCTGTCGATATGTTTCCGCATACTTTTCATATCGAAAACGTAGTTTTACTTGAGAAAAGGTAAGAATATTAACCTGAGTTCGGGTTAAGAAAAATAAGGGGGATAAAATAGTTGATTTTTTAAGCAGAACCACCTCCTTTAATTCCTCCACCTTGTTAAAGTGGAGGAAAAAATGA
>CAZPBT010000393.1:0-1669 GCA_964584555.1 uncultured Chitinophagales bacterium | reverse complement strand
GGTAACGAATTACCCTACCGCATCGAGTTGTTTGATGATGAAGTGGAAAGTATGCGCACCTTTGATCCCGAAAGTCAATTGTCGGAACGCAAAATTTCGGAGCTCACCATCATTCCTAATATTCAAAATCATTTTGTACAGGAACTGCAATCTTCTTTATTCGAGTTCTTGCCCGAGAAAACGATTTTTTGGATGGAAGACATGACCTTATTTAAAGAACTAATCGAAAAACAGGAGGAAAGGGCATTAGAAGAATACGAGCAGCTGTCTCATGGTAAAATCAAGGAACACCCGTTTTTAAACAAACAATTCAATCAGCTTTTTTTAAACAGCAACGATTTAGTTACTCAGTTATCCAATTACCGGATAATAACACAACCACCCCTTGATTCCCTTCTTTTAAAGGATGGGAATGATAGCAGTGTGCTGCAATTAGATATACGTCCGCAGCCTTCCTTCGGAAGAAATTTTGATTTACTCATTCAGGATATTCAGACTCTGCAAAAAGAAAAATACCAGGTGTTTTTATGTTCTGAAAATGCCAGACAATTAGAACGCTTTCATCATATTTTTCAAGATAAACAAGCTCAAATTTCTTTTCATCCCATCTATCAGGCATTTACCTCCGGCTTTATCGACAAGGATTTGAAAATTGCCCTTTATACCGACCATCAAATTTTTGAACGTTATCATAAATACAAAACCAAATCCGGATTTAACCGCAATAAAGCCTTATCTATCCGACATTTGAAAGACCTCAACCCGGGCGATTATGTAACACATATCGACCATGGCGTAGGCGTATTTTCGGGTTTGCAAAAGCTCAGCATCAATGGCAAAGAACAGGAAATGGTGCGTTTGATTTATAAGGACGAAGATGTGTTATACGTCAACATCAACTCCTTGCATAAAATTGCAAAATACACCGGCAAAGAAGGACACATGCCGAAAATAAACAAGCTCGGCAGCGATGTTTGGACAAATCTTAAAAACAAGACTAAAAAGAAAGTAAAAGATATTGCCGCCGAGTTGATTAAACTCTATGCGCAACGCAAAGTGCAGCCTGGCTTTGCCTTTAGCAAAGACTCGTATTTACAAGATGAATTAGAAGCGAGTTTCATGTATGAAGATACGCCCGACCAATACAAGGCGACATTGGATGTAAAAGCCGACATGGAAAAACCGCACCCGATGGACAGGCTGATATGTGGCGACGTGGGATTTGGAAAAACGGAAGTAGCTATACGTGCGGCATTTAAAGCGGTAACTGACGGCAAGCAAGTGGCAGTACTGGTGCCGACTACCATTTTGGCATGGCAGCATTACAAAACTTTTTCATCCAGGCTGAACGAGTTTGGTGTAACGGTGGATTATCTAAACAGGTTTAAATCAGCTAAGGAAAAAAAGGAAACGCTGCAAAAAGCCAAGGAAAAAAAAGTAGATATTGTTATTGGTACACATGCTATTTTAAGCAAAGATTTAGAGTTTAAAGATTTGGGTTTATTGATTATAGATGAAGAGCAAAAATTCGGTGTTTCGGCAAAAGAAAAATTGCGTCAGCTAGCATTAAATATTGATACGCTTACATTAACGGCAACGCCTATACCGCGAACACTGAAATTCTCTTTGATGGGTGCCCGCGATTTATCAAACATCATGACACCACCTA
>CAZPBT010000392.1:0-1684 GCA_964584555.1 uncultured Chitinophagales bacterium | reverse complement strand
CAACACGCGATAGAAGACGCGCTGCGCAAGCAGACTGAGTTTGCGGTCAATAGCCTCATCTCGGACGCCCTGGCGGCGGGCGGGCGCGACAACGCCACGGCGATCGTCTTGCGCGTCGGCGATTGCGGCGTTCCCCAGCCCATCCGCGTCGGTTCCGCCGAAATCCGCGAGGCGATGATGCAGGCGGACCTGTTTGCGAAGTTTTCCTACAACGAACTTCTGCGCGTCCAGCAAATCGCCATCGGCCAGGTCGTCACCCCCGTCCAAGCGGTCTTTTCCGCCGGCGAGCTCGTCGAGGAGCTGTTCCTGGTGCTGGACGGAATGCTGTCGGTCTACGACGGAGACAAGCGCGTGGGTTGGATTGGGCCGGGCGATCCGTTCGGGGCGCTGTCGTTTGTGCCCTCCCCAAGCGCAACCCACGTCCGGGCGGATGTCGCGACGCGGATGTTGATCTTTCCCGTGGCTGAACTTGTGGAACTCATGGGGGCCGATCCGCAGCTCGGTCTGAAACTGTCGCAAAACGCGCTGGCCAGACTGTGGAAGCGCCTGGGGCAGCTTGTGGAAAAAAACCGCCGACTCTCCCAAGAACTCGAAACCAAAAACTCCACCACGTAACCGACCCGCCCCTGCGCAAACAGCCCCGTCCCCACCGCAACCTGTCCTCGGCCCAAAGGACCGGGGAGCTTGTCCTCGGCCCAAAGGGCCGGGGGGCTTGTCCTCGGCCCAAAGGGCCGGGGGGCTTGTCCTCGGCCCAAAGGGCCGGGGGCGGCGCGCGGGGCTGCAAAGAAGCGTTGTTTGTTTTTGGATGCTCCTGTAACTTGCACTACAAAATGAGCAGAGAATTGCCGACTGGCGCGACGGTGGGACAGTGTTCAATTGTGCGGCTCCGGCAGCGAACAGGCCTTTCGGAACTGTACGAGGCGCTCGGGCCCGAGGGCAGTCGAGTCCGGTTGAGCCTGTTTTCGACGGACCCGGACGGGGCAGCGTGGAAGCGTTTTGTGGCCGAGACGGAACAAACGCGGGAACTTCGGCACCCGGCGCTCGCGGTCGTGGTCGAAACAGCCGTCAGCACGGACGGTCGCCCCTACCAAGCGGTGGTCGTCGAGCCGGGCGAGGACCTGTCACAACGGCTCTTGCGCGGGGCGCTTTTGTTTCCCGAAGCCATGTCGTGCGCCGTACAAATCGGAGCGGGCTTGTCGGCGCTGCACGCGCTGGATTTGACGCACCGGGGGCTGTGCCCAGAACGGGTACACCTGTTTGAACAAGATGGAGTGGCGCGGGTGCGTCTGCTCGATGTCGGCGTGGCGCGGTTGTTTGAGGAATTTGCGCCGAGCGGCTGCATCGGACAGCCGGAATACCAAGCGCCGGAACAGCTCGGGGGCCTTTCGCTGGACATAGGGCCTGCGGCGGATGAATACACACTTGCGCTGCTCTTGTATCAGGCGCTCACAAGCAGCCGACCGTTCAAGGCAGACACGACCGCGGCCACGGTGCTGCAAGTGATGCGCGGTTCGGCAGAGCCTTTGCGTGCGCTGCGGCCCGACGTGCCCAAAGCCGCCGAGCACGCGATCATGCGGGCGATCCTGAAAGACCGCACGGCTCGCTTTCCGTCCGTCGCCGACTTCTTGGTGGCGCTGCGGGAGGGCGCACCATTGCCCGAGGAACTCAGGCCGCTGTTTGCAGA
>CAZPBT010000391.1:0-1705 GCA_964584555.1 uncultured Chitinophagales bacterium | reverse complement strand
TTGTTTTTATTTTTGAATGTTGAAATAAATTGACATAAAGATGTGTGAATTTTAAACCAACACATAAGACAAAAAACATCACATTTTCAGCATCAGGCAATTAGATCTTGCCAATAACTTAAAGATTATTAATAAATTAGACGAAAAATAGCTTATGGTTATCTATCGTGAACAGTAAAAGGAGAAGATAGTTTTTTTATGTAATTTGGCTTCTATCCACCACTGAATATTAAAATAATGCAACATGTTTTGCTCCATAGGATTGCTGGAAAGATGTTCAATTTCTTTCTTGTAATGCAATAGGATTTGATGGCGTAATTTATCTTCATTTGTAGCTGAATATGTTTCCAACATTTTTAGAATACAATTTTCCATTTTGAATAATTTCTTATCCCGATAGAGCTTCTTCTTTAAGTTTTCAAATAAATTATCAAAAACAAATATTCTGTCCTGTTCTATAAAACACAATAAGCGAATTATATGTGCATAGCTTTCCAGATCTTTAAAACTATACAAATCTTCATTATTTAACAGCAAATTTATGGCATGCAAGGCATCCTCAAATTTGTCGTTATAAAAATATGCCAAAGCTCTATCATAAATTAATGAAAGTGCAATGTCTTTTCGTTTATTATAGAACTGAATGGCAGAGTCTAAAAGTTCCGTACTGTCTAACAAACGGGGGAATTCTTTTTCATGCATGCTTTTTGCGCGCTCCGCGTATATGATATTAAGTCGTTTAGTTTGTTTTAACACGATGTCTTGGTTCGCATCTAATTCATGTTCTAACTTAGCAATTACTTCATCTGCGTCTGTATAATTATTTACGTTTATCATGCGCAATAAATGATTCCCCAGGCAGTTAATATACTCCAGGTTATACTGTCGTCGAAACGGGATGTTTTCTTTTATCAGCACATACTGTTTACAACTATCGGCAAATGCACTTTCTAAATCGTTAATGAGTAATTTGTAGCCAATCCGTATATAATAAAACAAGAACCTGGAACGGGTAGTAATTGCTAAATTTATATCTGACAACATTGGCAATCCGAGCTGACTGTCTATAAATTCCCGGTAAGATGCATCTCGAACATATGTTTGGGAGTTCTGTCTGAAATATATCCATTCTTCTTTTAGCATGATATATTGAGAGAGATTTTGTACGCAATTTTCAGCATATATTTTTTCCTCAATAATCAGCTTTCTTATCGTTTCATCTTCTTTTGTAAACGGGATAAGACTTATCTCCAAATGGAACAAAGCATCTGCATATGAGAATAGTTCATATTCCTTTATCCATTTTTTTACTTGCTGGATTTTCTTTTTGGCCGTATGTTGAGCATTTTTTTCTATTAAAAAACGAATTTGTGCCAAGGCTTTCAGGATACTGCCATGCATAGTATTTTCAATACAAAGCGGAGTCAAAGTCTCAGCAATCAAATTTATCAGATACGACTTTGATGCTGAAAAATTGTTAAACAATTTAGTATGAGTTAATATGTTTTTAAGAAGTGTTTCATTATATGTTTTTTGCAGGGCTATCGCATCAAATAATTCTATATAATCTTTGCTTTCTTTATTTTTTATTTTATAAGCAAACTTTTTGAAGTAGGCTCTTTCGCTAACACTCAATGCATGGATTAAACTAAAAATATCGTTTTTTCCGTTCATGGTTAATTGGCTTTGAATCCTTAAATTTACA
>CAZPBT010000390.1:0-1707 GCA_964584555.1 uncultured Chitinophagales bacterium | reverse complement strand
AATACATCGCGCAAAAGGAATGGATCACCCCGATTCGTCCTGCGATGAGAATCATGCGGGACATGCTCAGGTACTGCACAGAGGAGATGCCCCTTTGGAACACCATCAGCATTTCGGGGTATCACATTCGCGAAGCAGGGGCCACCGCCGTCCAAGAACTGGCGTTCACCCTGGCAGATGGAATCGGCTATGTACAACTCGGTTTGGAGGCAGGTCTTCCCGTCGATTCCTTTGCCCCTCGTCTTTCCTTTTTCTTTGATGTCCACAACGATTTCTTTGAAGAGATTGCCAAATTCCGCGCAGCCAGAAGAATCTGGGCCAAACTCATGCGCGAACGATTCGGCGCGCAGAATCCCCGTTCCTGGATTCTTCGGACGCATGCACAGACTGCGGGCGTCTCCCTGATGGCTCAACAACCCCTCAACAACGTCGTGCGGACTACCCTGCAAGCACTTGCCGCCGTGCTTGGGGGAACCCAAAGTTTACACACCAATTCTTTCGATGAAACCTATGCTTTACCGACGGAGGATGCGGTTACGCTTGCCCTCCGTACCCAGCAAATCATTGCAGAGGAATCTGGAATTCCGCAGGTCGCCGATCCACTTGGGGGAAGTTACTTCATCGAAAAATTGACCGATGAAACGGAAGAGCGCGCGATGGCCTACATTCGCAAAATCGACGAAATGGGAGGCATCATCCGGGCCGTAGAAGATGGATACCCCCAACGCGAAATTGCGAACTCTGCTTATCAATTCCAGCGCGGCGTAGATACAGGGGAACGGGTCATTGTCGGTGTGAATCGGTATGTCAGCAATGAAGCAAGCAAAATTCCCACCCTCAAGATCGATTCCCAAGTCGAAGCGACCCAAATCGAGCGCGTAAAGTCTGTTCGCACACGCCGCGATCCCGTTGCCGCCGCCCAGGCCGCACAAGCCTTGCGCGATGCGTGCCGAGGTCAGGATGTCCGCCAGCACAACATCATGGTCGCAACCCTCCACGCCGTTCGGTCCCTTTTGACCTTGGGGGAAGTCTGCAACATCTTCCGCGAAGAATTCGGAATCCACCGCGACCCCGCCTTCCTGTAATTCGTGCCAACCCCTTTTTGAAAGACCACAGAAAGCGAATCGCGACACAAGCCCTCCCAAACAGATCAAGGGAACCCCGCTGTGCGAAGCGGGCCAAGCGTGCGAAGCGGGCCACGGCACACTTTGCACAGTGTGCTGTTCATTCCAAAACGATCGGGTGTGCCTCAGAAACTTGTAGGCACGCCGCGTGCAATTTCACATGCGAAGCATTCCTACTTCGAGGTCAGAAATTGCGTTCGGTCCAGTTGCCACTTTTCCATCCAGCGGTGAAGCTGTCTACGGGAACATCCCAGTCTCTCGCTCGTCGCAGAGATGTTTCCGTTGGTTTGCTCCAAAATCGCAACCAGTTGTTCGCGGCTGGGCGCAGCAGAACCATAAGGGAGTCGTTTGGGGGCCGATGCAGATACGGCTTCGGGGGTCGAAGGGGGCAACGAAGCAGCCATTCTATCGGCACGAAGGCGCTCGATCAAAGCGGGTTCTACTTTTCCAATCACCTGGATTTTTTCGCCCAACGCCCGCAATTCACGAACATGTCCTGGCCACGGATATTGCAGCAGTTCCTGCGCAACCTCGACGGTAATCAGGTCAGCAGCCTTCTTTACAAGATGGGCAAGCAGAGCCA
>CAZPBT010000389.1:0-1721 GCA_964584555.1 uncultured Chitinophagales bacterium | reverse complement strand
TAACACTGAACGCACAAATTTGTTTTATTCCAATACAGTTTGAATTTCATCTAATAAAAACAGGTATGTCATAAGAATAATAACACACCTGCTCATATATAATTTGATATAAAAAAAGAAACTATTGCAATACAACTTTTTGTGTATGCAACTGCTCTCCTATTTTCACTTGTACAATATATACACCTTTTGCTTGACCGTATAAATCTACTGTCTGGCTATATTTTCCATCAATAGCCGGAAGCGATTGAGTGCGAACAACTTGACCGTTTACATCTATAATAGTCAATAAAGCTGTAGATTTTTCAGTAGTTGAAATATCCAGCGTAAACTTTCCGCTCGTCGGGTTGGGAAATACACTTACTTTCGAATCAGTAGTTGCTGCTTTTACAGTCACGGTCTCATTTTTCTTATCTATTTTATAGTAGGGAAATGTATAGTTTTTGCAATGACAATCACAAGTACCTTGCTGCTTTTTCAATTTAATCAATGCATTGATTTTATCCTGAATGCCATTGAATTGAGCATATAAATTATTCAATGTAGATTTTTCTGCTGTCCAGGACACAGAAGTGCCATTAGGTAGAAGTTGAGTCACCGTTTTAGGCGTTGTACCATCAGCATTCAGCACTATGCTCAATTTATCGTCAGTAAAGTTATATACTGTACCTTCTGCTTTTTCATCAATAGTTATTTTGTAATTAATAGCTTGTGGTTTTTCTCCCAAGGCAAGACTAAGTGTCTTCGTTATTCCGTTTCTTACAAAAGTAATTTCTATTTTTTCACTTACTTGATGTGCGGTAACAGCTTTCACCAACATATCAGAAGTAGTGACAGGCTGATTATTTACAGCTATGATAATATCATTTTCTTTCAGCCCGAATTGTTCTGCTGCACTATTGGCAATCACATCAGATATTCGAACGCCCTGTATGTTTTCTTTTGCAAAGTTTGCTGTGTAAATGCCCATATAACCCGGAGTTGCTGTTGCAGCAAGTAAGTAAAGGGATGTAAGGATCAGAAGTAAATTTTTTTTCATGTTGGTAAAATTAAGCTGAATAATGTGTTAGAGTTAGTCTTTGTATTTATTGTATAATAATTTTTTTGGAAGTCATTTTATCGCCAATTTTCAGTTGTAACAAATAAGCCCCTTTGGGTTCGTTGGTCAAATCGTAAGGCACATTGTATTTCCCGTCAAAATTTTGGAGGATATCCGATTTCACAACTCTGCCTGTTATATCAAAAATATAGACTTGCAATGTTCCTTTGTCATTAGAGCTGAATTCGAGTGTAAATTGTCCGTTATTTGGATTGGGATAAACTGAAAATAGTTCAGGAAGCAGCTCCGTTCTTATCTCCAGACTGTCTTTAATACTTTCTTTTATTTCTTTGATAAAGATAATATCATTGATTTTACAGTTTCGTTTAGCCTGATCTTCTTTTATCCTTTTGATACAATACATTTTATCATCAAAATCTAAAAAATATTGTGGCACTTCAGTTTGAGTAAGTGTACCCGGCTGCCAGCTTTCCGTATTTCCGGCATCGTCTGTTTTAGATATGGAAACTGGTGTATTATCAGCCAAAACAAATACTTCAGTATGATCATCGGTAAACAACCAGTGTTCACCGTCTGTTTTTACTACTTTCTTTACATTATAAGTTCGCACATTGCTTTTATATCCCAAAACAACATCTTTATTGAATGTTTTTCCGTTTCT
>CAZPBT010000388.1:0-1733 GCA_964584555.1 uncultured Chitinophagales bacterium | reverse complement strand
TCGTGAAGAATTAATCACGCTGACTAAAAAATAAAATTTAAACTGCCGTCTAGCCAAAGGCTAGACGGCAGTTTTGTTATAGAAAAATAGTACTTACATAATAGCTGATGGTTGAAAATGAGAAGAGCTTTGCTTATTTTGCAACATGCGACATTTACAGCTTCATGATTATGACATTCAATTTGATAATAATGGAATAGTACTTTCCGAATTTTTATCCGGAAAAAACTATTCCGCTATCTACATATTAACGGATGAAAATACATCTACTCTGTGCTTACCCTTAATAGAAGATAAGATTTCAAATTTTACAGAAATAAAAACTAATAGTGGCGAATCTCATAAAAATTTAGTGACTTGTTCTGCTATTTGGGAAAAACTGAATGAATCTCATGCTGACAGAAAAGCTGTACTCCTAAATTTAGGTGGTGGGGTAATTGGCGACATGGGCGGTTTTGCCGCTTCTTGCTATAAGCGTGGTATAGATTTTATAAATATCCCCACTACGCTATTATCTCAGGTTGATTCATCTATTGGCGGGAAACTGGGTATAGACCTGAATTATGGAAAAAATTTAATCGGTTTGTTTAATAATCCTGAACTCGTAATCATATCATCATCTTTTTTCAAAACGTTGCCACAAAGACAATATGTAAACGGATGGGCAGAAATATTTAAACATGCACTTATTAAAAGTAAATCCCAGTGGGAAAACTTTAGTGTTATCGACATTTTCAATTGTGAAATAGAAGAAATTGTTTTTCAATCTTTAAAGATAAAAAAGGAAGTGGTTGAAGCTGATCCTTATGAAAAAGGAGTACGTAAAATACTGAATTTTGGACATACTATCGGACACGCGATTGAATCTTATTCACTTGAAAAAACTGACAACCCACTCTTGCATGGAGAAGCAATTGTGATCGGCATGATTACTGAATCCTGGATAGCCACACAGCGATGTGGCTTGAAAAATGTAGAACAGGATGTAATAAAAGATGTCTTACTGAAGCATTTTCCAAAACATAACATTTCAGATTTTGATTTTGAAACATTGTATAAGCTGATTTTAACCGATAAAAAAAATGAGCAGAATAAAATAAGAATGGCTTTAATTAATGAGATAGGAAATTGCCTCTATGATATCGAAGTAGATAAAGATTTGATTCGAAGAGCATTGGACTACTATGCAGCCATATAAAATCTGCAATAATTTAGCACAATATTTGATACTTTTACAGCATGAAACAATTTATTTTGTTTATTTTACTTTGTTGCATTATTCCCATATCCAATGCAACAGATGTTATTACCGGAGCTCAACGCACCGCTGATTACCTTCCCTATTTAAAAAACAAGAAAGTTGGTCTGGTTGTCAATCAAACTTCTGTTATTGGAAATACGCATCTTATTGATTCTTTAATTTCATTAGGTGTACAAATAAAAACTGTATTTGCTCCCGAGCACGGCTTTCGAGGCACAGCTGATGCCGGAGAACACGTGGATAATGGAACGGATAAAAAAACAGGAATTCCATTGATATCTTTATATGGAGATAACAAAAAACCAAAACCTAACCAGCTGAAAGATCTGGATATTATTGTTTTTGATATTCAGGATGTGGGTGTCCGGTTTTATACCTATATATCCACTTTGCAGTACGTCATGGAGGCTTGTGCAGAAAACAATAAACCATTACTTGTGCTCGACAGACCTAATCCCAACGGACATTATGT
>CAZPBT010000387.1:0-1749 GCA_964584555.1 uncultured Chitinophagales bacterium | reverse complement strand
CTGACGCACGCCGAGCGTGCCGACTACCTGCGGGCACTCGGCGCGGGCCTGGCCTTCTACGCTGCCGATGCGCTTAAGCTCAAGAGGGTTGCAATCATTGACGACCGTACTGCCTATGGGCAAGGTGTGGCCGACGTGTTCAAGAAGACGGCGCAGACCAAGGGCATGCAAATCGTTGACGAACAGTACACCACGGACAAGGCGACTGACTTCATGGCCATTTTGACTTCCGTGAAGTCCAAGAATCCCGACGCAATCTTCTTTGGTGGCATGCATCCGCAGGCTGCTCCTATGCTTCGCCAAATGGAACAACTCGGGATGACGAACGTTAAGTACTTCGGCGGTGACGGTATCTGTACGCAGGAAATTATCGAGCTGGTACAAGGTGCAAAGACCTTGAGCAATGTGGTCTGCGCCGAAGGCGGCGCCTCGCTGGCCAAAATGCCCGGCGGTACCGCCTGGAAGGCCAAGTACGACGCCAAGTACCCTGGCCAGTTCCAGGTGTACAGTCCGTATACCTATGACGCCACGTTTTTGTTAGTTGATGCAATGAAACGTGCGAATTCGGTTGATCCAAAAGTCTATACGGCCAAGCTGGCGGATTCAAACTTCAAAGGTGTTACGTCGACTATTCAGTTTGAACCCAACGGTGAACTCAAGAATCCTGCGATGTCTCTGTATATTTATAAGGACGGCAAAAAAGTTGCGTTGAATTAAGTGTCCGTCGGTCGACTCTCGGAAATATCGTTATGCGCATTTATGGATAGCGTTTAGGGTGAATTCGGGGTCGACCGCTTACACATTCAAGCTAATTGTGCCTTGCTATTTAGGGGAGAGGTTCGCATGAATGTCCGCAAAAGTTTGCTCTTGACTGTTCTTTTTTTCCTTCCTCATGTGACCAGTGCTCAAACAGCGGGAGAGTCTGCGGTTGCTCAGAAGGCGCCGGATAAAGTCGAGAGTGCTATTCCTGAAAATTGCGCTTTTTTTTCTGGTGGCTGGGCGGGTAGATATTCCCAGCATGTTGGCCCCATTCGCCTGTGGGTGACCGAAATATTGGCTGACTGTAGTTTGAAGTACTCTTACGAAACCACAACAAGTAATGAACCTCCGGCTAAATTCAGCGCCGGCCAAGTTAAGGATGGTCAATTGACCGTTCCCTGTGGAATGAATGGTATGTGTTCCTTCAAACGTGAAGGAGATCGTTTATTTGCAAGCTACTCAGACCGGTTTGGATTTCGCAACAACGGAGTCTTTGAGAGGATCCCTAGTAAATAGATCTGTGTACGAACGCGGGAAAAAAGGCTTCGACACAGCAGATTTGTAAGTAATTCAATAACTTGGAGCCATCTGAAGGACCTATTTGAGGTTATATTGGATGTCAGATCGGCGGGAACAATATTTAATCGCTGAGATGATGGATTCTGTCGAAGTAAATTTGGGACGGATTCTCTCTTATTGCTGTCCTGTGGAACGTGACGCTAATTTCTGCTAGTTAGATGGCTATTAGACTTAACATAATATACATCGTAAAAAGTAGACAAGAAGGCCCGCAAGGTCGAACGTCAGCGTCAGGAGCGCTTGGCCAAAGCGAAGCGCTTCGATGCCATGTGCCGCCAGCTCGGCTACACCCGGGCCGCCGCCGCGAAAGCCTTGCAGGTGTCCGAGCGCACTTTGCATAACTGGGTCTCGGGCAAGACCGCCGTTCCGTATGCGGCTTATAAGCTGCTGCGCGTGCTGTGCTTTCACGAG
>CAZPBT010000386.1:0-1758 GCA_964584555.1 uncultured Chitinophagales bacterium | reverse complement strand
CGCTGTCGGCGCTCAACATGGAACTGGCCAAGACGGCCATGATTGGCAGCGGGCCTATGAGCATGGCGGGGCCAGTTAGCGACCTGCTCAAAAATCAAAGCAGCCTCAGCGACGCCATGAATATGACCGTTGACGAGTGGGTTGCCAATATGATGGCCGGCAACGAGATTGTCGCCAGTGACTCAAAGGCGGCGGCTCAGGCGGTTGCTGGCAATTGGCAGTCGGCGCTATCTGGCATACAGGGCATGGCCGAAAGCGCCCTGACTTCCCGCATGCAACCGACCGGACTAGACTTTTTGCAAACGGGCCTGGGCACCTATCAGGATGCGCCGCTGGAAAATGTGCGGCGGCTGGATGCGATCATCCAGCGGGGCATGGACGAAATATCAGCCCATCCCGACTGGGCGGCCATCTTAGAGATTCCGGCCGATGTCATGGCGGCGGGCGGCGATGCCTTGAAAGCCTGGGCCATGCAGACACGGGAATCAGTCGCCAACCTAGCCCGTCCCGATCTGATCGATTGGGATGCGTTCGTGGCAGAGTTTCAGCGCCAGCAGCAAGAAGCATCGGCTAAGGCGCTCACGCTCGATATTGCGATGGGCAAGCTGGCGCAGGCGGGGCTATTGGGAGAGGGCAATCAGGCGGCGCAGAAGGCACAGATTGCCGCCATGCTTGGCCTTGACACGCCCGAACTGGCGGCGGCCAGCATTGCTGAAGGATTCCAAACGGCATTCGCTGCCAACAATCCCGCCACGGCGCTCCTGGGTAGCATCCAAACGAAAGTGGGCACGCAAGAAGTCGCCTACGGCGAGACAGGCAAGAAAGCGGGCAACTGGATCGGGGCGTCCATTAAGTCGGCGGCGCTGTTGGAGCTTGACGGGTTCCTGCCTGACCTGGCGGCGCGCCTATCTCCCTATCTGACGTTGCCGGGAGGCAACCCGCCGCCATGACAATAAGCATGACGTGGGGCGGGACGGCGATTTCGCCGCTGCCCGACAACGAAGGGATCAAGGCGCCGGCGCACTTCATCGGCTCGGCGGCGCGCATGGCAGACGCATCGCTGCGCGTGGACAAGATCGGAGAAAAGCGCAGGATTGAAATGCGCTGGACGGGGATGACTTATGCCGAGTTGGCGGCGATCCGGGTGATCTACGACGCCAAAGCCAGCGCGTCAAACGCCCTGGTCTATCCCGACAGTCGAAGCTGGAATGTAATCGGGATACATGGCGGGTGGCAAGAGGGCGAGGTGTGGGAAGACGCCGCCGGCGTGCTCCGTTATGAATTGACGCTCGTAGTCGAGGAGGTCTAGCCGTGCAAGTCGTAAGCGCGCCATTTACCACGGCGGCGGGGGCGGTCGTGCGGATGCCTGTGCCAAAATTCGAGGTACAGTGGAATGGCACGGACTGGGTAGACGAAACGACCAACGTCATGGCCTTCCGGCTGGCGCAGCAGATCGAGATACCCGGCATTGACCTGACGCCCCTGGGCACGACCGACGCCGGAACGGTGACGCTACGGAACACCGCCTATCGATACTCTGCCTGGCACAGCGGCGGGGATACGGCAATCAGGACCTACCTGAGCGGGGATTGGGGCGTGACGGGAATCAGGGCGCGTCTGAGCATGGGCTTTTGGGTAGACACCGACACAGACGGCGACTATGATGAGGTGCAGTATTGCCGGGTGTTTACGGGCTACCTGTACAACATCACGGAAGCGCCGCAAGCCAAGACGGTCACGCTGTCACTGAGAGACAAC
>CAZPBT010000385.1:0-1761 GCA_964584555.1 uncultured Chitinophagales bacterium | reverse complement strand
TTTTGGCACGAGTACGCCTCGCTAAGGCTTGACCGCATACTCGCGCCAGTTTGGGGGGGTATTCTTAAAACTCTTTACGGTTCGTAGTTTGTTGGTTATAAACCAACAAAGGCGAACGTAGTGAGCTAGGGGCTGGGTAGCGTAACAATTATTTAAACGACCATACTTTATATTGAGCTGTAATAGCATTTTTATTAAAAGCATACAAAAATAATACAGAATTAGTATCATTAATATTTATTGAAGAATCCCCAATACACATAACTTCAAATAATTCTCTAAACTTTTTTTGCAAATTCAATCTATATTCAGAATCACCTGTGAATTTATTTGATAGTTCGAGATAATTTTGAATAATTATTACACATGGGGGATAAAAATCATTAATACGATTAGTAGCATATTTTACCGTGTACCTTTTTTCTTTAGATATAATTACGATATAAATAGAGTCTGTGTTTGTAGAATTTGCATATTTATAATATTTTTTGGTGCGTATTTTATAAATAGAAACATTATGCTTATTATTATTGTTAATACATACAAATAGAGACTCATTCTTACATGATTGAATATTAATTTTATTGCATACTATTTCCTTTTCCTTACAACAACCAATAATAGAGTAAAATAATATATTAATATATATGATAATCTTAATCATTTTCCAATATTTAAGAATGTTTTAAAATCTAAATTAACTTTAATCCCATTTTCATCATAATTGTAATAGAATGAGTTACATTGCCTTTTAATGTGCTAATTGTGTATATTACAATACCATAACCATTTTTCTGAACCAAATTACTTGATTTAGCTCCTGATAGCCCTGTTAAATCATCTTTTCCTTTATCTTTTGAGATTGATACATCTTGTTTAAAACTATTACCATCTTTGCTTCCTGAAGGATGAACATGTACTGTACCTAATGCAGGCGTTTGTTTTCTAGTATTTTCAGAAGAAGCAGAAACTCCCGATACATATTCAGCTGAAGCAAAAGGATTTATAGTTGCAGGATCGCTACTCTTACTTGGGTCTTGTTTTTTGCCAGGAAGTGCATTAACTAATTTATCCTCTGTAAAATATCCACCCTCTTCATGAAAACCACCTTCGTCATCATCGCCTCTATAATTATCAGTTCTGTTTGTATTAGCTGAATTCATTCTATCAATCATGCCTTGCATTTTTTCTCTAACGTCGACTGAAGGCAATAATATTGCATCTTTTAGAGATTTTAAATCTGTTGTCTTATTGTTTTCTTTATTTTTATCTAACTTATTTAAATCTTTAAGCTTATAGACAATATAATTTTTATCATCTTTATTACCATCACTACCTCTTTTAACACCTTTCCTATCATAATAATCTCCCTCTCCATTAAAATCTATCTGCCATATTGGGCTATTAGCATAATACGCATAAGGACTTTGCCAAGGATAGCTGCTTGCTTTTCTGTCTATGCCCCAGTTCATTCTACCTAATCTCACATCTTCCATCCTGTCGCCTAAATCGGGTAGGTTACCTTTGCCGTACACTTCGTCTATGTTTTCCTTACCGTTAAATCCATAGCGATACTTGCTGGTAGTGGGTAGTGGGTGGGTGTAGTTTCTGCCGGGCATCAGCATGCCAAAAGGGTAGTAGTTTTGCACGCTGCTTAGCGCTGCCGCCCCGTTGGTGGCGGCAGTTTTATAATCGGCTACTGTTGTCAGTACATTGCCCAGGTGGTTGCTCAGCTCATACTGGCGCTGCCCCAGGTAGCGG
>CAZPBT010000384.1:0-1771 GCA_964584555.1 uncultured Chitinophagales bacterium | reverse complement strand
AACCTGCTATTCTTTTAGATTCATTAAAAGTTCCCGATGCGTCTAAGACTACCCGAGCGTCATATCCGGCTTCTTTGGCAGAAATAGCAGGCATGGAAGCACAAACTTCAAGCGATATACCCGCAACTAATAATTGTTTTCTTCCTGTAGCATTTACTGCTTTAACAACTTCTGGTTCATCCCATGCATTTATGGTTGTTCTTTTTATAATGTGGACATCCGGTAAAACAGCTAATAATTCCGGAATGGTTGGTCCCCATAATCCATCAGAACCAACAGCAGTTACAATTATCGGCACGCCAAGTACTTTAGCTGCCTTTGCCAATGCAGCAATGTTATGTGCCAGCTCTGCCGTAGAAAAATCACGCACACCGGATAATAATCCTACTTGGTGGTCAACCATTAATAAGACGGTGTTTTCAGCCGAGAGCAAAGTGGAGGTAGGTAGTTGATTCATATGGTTTGTTTAGCGTTAATAATGTGTATTTTTATCTATGCGTAAATATTTTCAAGAAAGGAGTATTATAAAGATACTGTTTTTCAGAAATCAAAAAGCAAATGATGAACTATTTTTAATAATATATAATATATTTAGTTATCTTAATTTGTATACCATTTATTGTAAGCTTCTATAATAGTGGGCATATCGGAATATTTATATTCTCCATTTTTAATTTTTGTTTCAATAATTTTACAATCTGAAAGAATATAAGCTATTTTATCCTCTTTAAAATTGTCCATTTTGGGATAGTAAACTGCACCATTATTATACTCTATTCTGTATAATGCCCCGGTAGAAGCATTTGAAGCAGATGCTGCAATTGCACCACCGACTGCGCCACTCAGGGCACTACCTAGAGTAATGCTTGTTCCCGAGCTAAAATACTCATACAACACCACAGGTTCAGATGCAGTATTTAATAAATGAAAGAATATCTTCTTTTTATCTTGTTGCTGTATTTTCTTTGAAATAAATTGATACAGAGAACTGTCAATAGATACTTCAAATCCATTTATTTTATTTGGGTTTAAACCTCTCACTTTATTGTGTGCGTCGAGGTAATGCCCAAAATTATCGATATATAGTTTTCGCACAAAATCACCTCTGTAAAAAGATAGATGGATTTTTGTTTTTAACGTATCGCCATTTGTGAGATAAACCTTGCCGGTAAGATAATCGTTTTCGATTTCATTGGCGAAAATCAAATTACCAGAGCTTATACTCAGATAGAAAATAATAATTATTGTTTTACTTATTCTTGTTAGCATACCATTGGTTGTATTCTTCTATTATTGCGGGCATGTCATCATACTTATAAAGCGCATCTTCAATTTTCTTCTCGATGTCCTTATTGTCTGATAATACATATGCCAGATTGTCATTCCTGAAATCTTTTCTTTTGGGAAAGTAAAACGTGCCGGAATTATACTCGATCATATAATGAACTTCTGCTATGTCTACTGCTGCATATATAGGTATGACAATACCTGCTGCCATTACATTAGGATTATAAAATTCGTAAAGTTTTACCGTACTGTTTTTTGCATTAACCAAATGATAAAAGAGCTTTTTCTTTGACTTTTTCTCTTTTGGCAATGAAATAAAATATTCATAAGCATTATTGATAATAATGTCAAATCCTTTTATTTTATTGGGGTTCAATTTTCGTATCTTATTCTTCGCATCCATATATTCACCAAAGGAATAAAGGTATAAGTATTTTATGTAATTGTCTTTATAGTAGTCTAAATGAATAACGGTAACAAGCGA
>CAZPBT010000383.1:0-1781 GCA_964584555.1 uncultured Chitinophagales bacterium | reverse complement strand
AAGGCAAGACAGAAGGAGTATTTTATTGGGATTCTTTTTACTTACACAATTATGAAGAAATTCGCAATCAGATTCTCAATTATAATCATAATGACTCTAATGCTGAAAAAATCTCACCTTCTTTCATTAAACAATATTATACCGAACTCATTCCATCTACTGCAATAGAACATACCGGTAAATCAGCAAAACAAAACTCATTAAGAACAGTTAGAGCACTTAAAATGGGTTTAACTTTTAGTGCAGCATTGAATTATAAAACGATAGAAGTAAGTGATAAGGAGATTTTTAAACTTGCAGTGCTTAACATTCAGGAAGTAGGTCTAAACAGAAACAGAGGCATGGGTGATGTTAGTATCACTGTAAATGATGATCAGACAGATAAGGAAATTGATTCAGATATAGTTTCCAATAGTGATATTACAGAAGACAAAACTAAAACAGAATTAAAACTTCGCTATCGATTAAAGCAACCAGTGATAATACCAATTAACCATGTGGATAGCAATACGGTAAGTTCATCAGATAGTATTCCGGGCAATGTGCTGAGAGGTGCACTCGTAAATTTATTACCGAATAATCAGATAAATAGTTTTTATAATAAAAACAAAATACAATTCGGATACGGATTTCCTGTAACAAGTATTGATGAAAACGGTAAAAAATATGCAGTAGCCAGTTATCCGTTACCATTTTTTATTCATGAAATTAAAGACAAAAAGGACGATTATATTAACATATTCACTTATAAAGGTGATGAAATTACAAAACCAAAGCGAGGCATAGGCAGGGCTGTTAATTCAGGATCAAATTCTATGTTTTATTCACTTGCAGTAAAAAAAATATATGGTTTTCATAGTTCAAGAAGTGCAGCCAAAGAGCGACTGACAGGAAAAAATGAAAGCGAAACAGGAGCCATATTTTACTACGAAGCTATTGCACCTGAGCAGGAATTTGAGTTTACCTTATTTGGAGAGAAACACTTGTTGCAAAAACTAAAAGCAATAGTAGATTCGAATAAAATTATTCGATTGGGTAAATCAAAAACAGTAGAGTATGGCAAAGCAGAACTAGTAATAGCAGAATTTGTACCAGATGAAAATGGTACAGGTAAAGACTTTGTACTTAGTGCCGGGGATAGCATGATAATTTCATTGCTCAGTCCTGCTATATTGCTCAATCAATTTGGAAACGCCCAACCGGATTGCGATACATTACAACATTATTTGACTGCTATTTCGAGAGGCTGTAACATTGAAAAGGCTGCACTGGGTATATGCAGTGTAGAAATTGGCAACAGCCTTTGGAAAACTATGCCTTTGGGATATAAAGCCATTCAGCAAGGGGCTTCTTTCTTAATAAAAAATAATTCAAAAGACCCTATAACATTTCCGGCATTTATAGGAGAGTTTACAGATATGGGTTTTGGTCAAATTATGATGCTAAAAAATGAGGAGTATAAATATGCTGAGGATAAAATATACCATGAAACAGGAAGTCAGAAAAATGACCTAATCATTTTCTTTGAACAGGATATGAAATTGAAGGAAGCGGAATTAAAAGGATTTATAGACGGAAAGAAAAAGCAACTTAAATCTACATCGGCATCTTCATTATATGAATTAGTAAAAAAATCAACTGAGAAAGAAATCTTCTATGCAAACTTTAATGAAAATAGATTAAGTCCTGCATTAACAAGAAAACTCATAGACAACGGCATCTATTCGCATGTAACAGCATTAAATGAGAAAGAATGGAAATCATACACAAAACCTTATTTA
>CAZPBT010000382.1:0-1784 GCA_964584555.1 uncultured Chitinophagales bacterium | reverse complement strand
TGGCGGTGAAAATGGAATTGCTTCACCATTGATTGACTATGAAGGAAATATTTACTTATATGGAATTTATGATAGGGCAATGGGCACAAACGCTTATATAATAAAGCTAAACAAATTGGGAAATGTTTTATGGGAGCAATCGGTTTCAAACCGGGTAGATTCATATTTCCTCGAACCTACGATGGATTATTTTGGTAACATTTATTTTGGATTTGGTACTGATTCTCTTTATTCCTTGGACTATGATGGTAAATTAAGATGGAAATCGGCGATTACAGAGATTTATGGAGGAACAATTTCCTCACCTCTTGTCTGTGATAATCAAAATATTATTTATGTACCAATTCAGACTAACCCAGGATATGAATTCAAAGTATTGGCATTCCAAAATGATGGTAAACTTTTATGGCAAAGCGACGCACTGTTTGGAGAGTCAGGCGATTCACCTGCTATCGGAATAGCGAAACTTTACTTCCCTACTTATCGCTCAACAAGTGTGTATTCAATTAAATAAGGAGGTGGAAATGTGCAAAGCTATATTTAACATTCTTTTAATTTGCTTTTATCTTGAGCCAATATTCTCACAACAGCAACTGTTCAAAGAGGAAATATCGCTTGAAGTTGAAGGCAGTTTTACAACTATTACCTTCACTCTCGAAGCATATAGTGCAGTATTTGCTAATTAAACAATTACTGATGATTATTCAACCGCAACCGAAGTTATTATTGGAAATCATACAAACACAGGTTTTGGATGGAGAGTATTCTGGGAAGCTGCTCCTTTTGAACCAATTGCTCACGGGTTCTACAAACTATTTGCTGATTATGGACAAAACTATGTGTTCATTGATTTACGAGATTGTCAATGGGCAAATCAAAGCTATCCAATTGAATTACAGTATGACACAGATTTTTTTCTTAAGTATAATGCTGCTACAGATAAATATTATTATAAAGATTCTGGCTCTCCAACATACACCCAAATTCCCGATAGGGGAATTGTTGGTATATGGACAATCAAAAATGGTGTTCGGGTAACTTCCTGCTTCGAAGATTACACCGAGAATAACCTTGCAGTTTACTCCCCGCTAACGAAAGCTAAATTATTTTGGGAAGCACCCCCACCACAGGATTACATTCCTTCAAAGTATAGGATTTGGTATGCCTGGTCTTTAGATACTGTTGAACCTGAACCTGAAGATTACTACTGGATAGCTGATATTGATGATGCCTTTCTTTCTTTTAATGATGAAGCAATTATTGATCAGAATTTTATACAAACTGCTTCACATACCTCCTACTATCACATTGAAGCATTCAACGGAACACAATCTTTATAAACTTCAAACATTGTAAATGTTTTTAGTAATACTGATTGGACAAAGACTTTAAAAATTACTAATGATAATAATCACCCTAGACTTGCCTGGACACCATACAATATCTATCCGTATTCTGTGTACAACTATAAAGTTTATAGAAAAGTAGAAACGATACCACCAGGAAGACCTCCTGCTGTTTATCAGTTAATTTATGAAACTGGTTATGATACCTTAAGATTTGAATATACTGATTATGATTTTACAATGGGGGGCAGTTCGAATATTGCTTCATATTATGTAAAAGCAACGGCAGGATCATTTGTAAGCAATGCTTCAAATATTGTAAGTGCGAATGTATTATACTATAAAAGAACAAATGAGCTATTGACAGAAAAGTACTCGCTTGAACAAAATTACCCCAACCCCTTCAACCCAACTACAAGCATCAGCTAACCAATTCCG
>CAZPBT010000381.1:0-1784 GCA_964584555.1 uncultured Chitinophagales bacterium | reverse complement strand
AAACGCCATCATCAATAATGATTTCATCGTAATAAAATTTTAAATAAAGAATAGGAAAAATGCGAATAGCCAGGCACCGATTGGCGCTGGCAAAAAGAGGGAGAGTGAAATCAAATCAGGAAAACACAGTATTGGATAAACAGCGGCGTTCCCTGCAACGGGGGCGCATGAGAAACCGGATAAGAAATAGCTAATGGCCGGTATGAAATGTTATCAGAATAGTTGTAAGCAGGAGCGACAATTACTGGTGATAAAAAAGGCTGTATCAGTTTTGCTACATCACCCTTTTGATGCTCTGCTTTTACTTTAAAAGACTTATGCTCATCTTTACAGCATCCACTCTTCTTACCTGCCATCCCGCATTTACCACATTTTTCCTTATCGCCATGATGCCATAAAGTCCAGCCAACAAGTTCATCCATACAATAATGCAAATGAACAGTAACCCCAAATGTAGAGCCACTGTATATCAGCAATAATAGTATGACGATGATTTTCTTCATCAATTCAAAGATACAGTTATTTAATTTAGCCGAATTTATACAATTTTGGAAAGAAGTTATAAAATTTTGTAAATCAAGCTATTTACAGCAATCCTTCCTTCTTACAAAGATCGCTTTTAAGATTTTCAAAAAAAATTGCCCTATTGATTTTACTACTGTCATTGTAACATTGTTAATAGCATTACCCCACTCATCCCGATCATCAGAGCATCTTCAAAAATAGTTATCGTACTCATCGGCAGGTTAAATACATCGCCCAGGCAGGCACACTGTATCTTTCGTTTATTCAACACACTTTGTAATACCCCAACTATGCTTACTGTCATCACTACAAAAGTGATGGCATTAGTAACAATAGAATTAAATCCGGCAAGGAACGCTATACCCAAAGCCAGCTCTGTAAAAGCATACACATAGCCCCATCCATTCCAATGCTTCGCCACAATATCATACATGCTGTAGCTTTCAGCAAAGCCTTTCAGATTAAGCAGTTTAAAGAAAGAAAAGACCAGGAAGAAGCCGGCCATAAAATGATTCATCCAGCGCATCCACAAAAAACCGCCCAACATCCACTCAATTAGCAGGGAAACACCTGTAATATAAATAAATATCAGCAAAACTGGTTTATAGGTAACCAGCCAGCTCCTCGCTTGTTCTACTGTTTCAATATGCTCAACGGTGCTAATAGAATATTTTGCATCCAATGCCTTTTGAAATGCTGATAATGCAATATGCTTATCCATTGTTATGACAGCAGTCTGCTTTTCTTTGGAAACTTCCGCTTCAGTTACCCCTGATACCATAAGCAAGCTACTTTTCACTTTTACTTCGCAATTGCCGCAGGTCATTCCTGAAAGTTTATATGTATGCGTCATTGTGTTTTTCTTTACACAAAGCTACACATCGCCATTCCGTGCATATTTTATAATTATGGAAAGTAATTACAGAATTTTGAAAATCACATTTTCATCCCGCTCATAGGATCTGCCCCTTTTTTAAAAATAAATTCACTGTGTAACAGGTAAGCGCCGCTTATTACTACTACATCCCCCTCTTTCAGACCTGATTTAATTTCTATCCTGTCATCAGTTTCAAGCCCGGTCTCCACCATTACACTTTTGAAAGAATTACTTCCTGTTTGCAACCAAACTGTAGCACCCTTACCATCCCGTATTACAGCATCAATTGGTAATGTCAGGGATTGCTGCTTAGGGCTTTTTAAGATCACATAGGCTGGCATTCCCGGTTTTAACTGATTTCCGGGATTGGGTATTGATACCC
>CAZPBT010000380.1:0-1790 GCA_964584555.1 uncultured Chitinophagales bacterium | reverse complement strand
GTGGAAGCTCCCAACATCATACACACCAACACGCTTGCCGAAAACCTTGCCGACATACAGGAAAAAGACCGCTATGATGTGGTGCTTGCCAATCCGCCTTTTGGTGGAAAAGAACGTGCCGAAGTGCAACAAAACTTCCCCATTAAAACAGGCGAAACCGCTTCGCTGTTTTTGCAGCACTTTATTAAAATTTTGAAAGCAGGTGGCAAGGCAGGTGTGGTGATTAAAAACACTTTTTTGAGCAATACCGACAATGCAACCGTTGCCATACGCAAAACCTTGTTAGAAAACTGCAACCTGCATACCGTGTTGGATTTGCCCGGTGGCACCTTTACCGGTGCAGGGGTAAAAACCGTAGTGCTGTTTTTTGAAAAAGGCAAAGCCTCGCAAAAGGTTTGGTTTTACCAGTTGAACCTCGACCGCAATTTGGGCAAGACTAATCCACTCAACGAAAACGATTTGGCAGAGTTTGTTGAACTGCAAAAAACCTTTGCCGATAGTGAAAACTCTTGGAGCATTGACGTTAAAGACATTGACCACAGCACGTTTGATTTGAGCGTAAAAAACCCGAACAAAAAAGAAGAAGTTACGCTACGCCAACCGCAAGCCATTTTGGCTGAAATGCAAATGCTTGATGAAGAAGCCGAAAATGTCCGAACCGAAATAGCAAAAATCTTGAACCTTGATTTTTAGGATTTATGGATTACTTGATTAATAAATGAGTGATGAAAGAGCAGGAGTTAACACATAAAATAATTGGTGCGGCTATGGAAGTGCATAAGCTCTTAGGTAATGGCTTTCAGGAAGTGGTATATCAACGAGCATTGGCAATTGAGATGCAACTACAAAATATCAATTTTATTAGAGAACAAGAAATGCCTTTGCAGTATAAAGGCTATGATGTGGGAACAAGGCGAGTTGATTTTTTTGTGGAAGACAAAATAATGGTAGAAATAAAAGCTATTATCAATTTAGAAGATGTGCATTTGGCACAAGCTATGAACTATGTAGAGGCATACAATTTAGATATTGGACTTTTAATAAACTTCGGAGCAAAAAGCTTACAGTTTAAGAGAGTTCACAATAACAACAGAAAAAGTCTTGAACCATGATTATGAAGGATTATAGAATTACCATGATTACAAATCATAAAAATCAAGAAATCACGTCAATCTTAAAAATCAAGGTTCAGACAAAAAGTGCCGAAATCTTAACCATGATTAAAGGAATAACAAAATACCATGATTAAAGAAAAAAAACATAAAAATAAATCAAGCAATCAAGCCAATCCCATAAATCACGGTTCAGACAATAAGAAGCAAGGTTGGGAAATAAAGAAATTGGGGGAAGTTGTTGATGTCCTCGATAATTTGCGAAAGCCAATTACAAAAAGAGACCGTATTGAAGGTGAATATCCTTATTACGGTGCAACAGGAATTTTAAGCTATGTGCACAACTATATTTTTTCTGAAAAATTAGTTTTGATAGGTGAAGACGGAGCAAAATGGGCTTCAGGTGATAACACTTCATTTATTGCAGATGGAAAATATTGGGTAAATAATCACGCACACGTAATACGACCAAATCGTAAAATAATTATAGATGAATGGATAGTTTACTTTTTAAACTTTAGTGATTTAACGCCTTTCATTACAGGAATGACAGTTCCTAAGTTAAATCAGGAGAAGATGAGAAGTATTCCAATCCCCCTTCCCCCACTCCCCGAACAACAATGGATTGTTTCCATTTTAGATGAAGCCTTTGCCGCCATAGCCAAGGCAAAAGCCAAT
>CAZPBT010000379.1:0-1794 GCA_964584555.1 uncultured Chitinophagales bacterium | reverse complement strand
CATTTTTTCTGCCGATATGTCAAAGAACTATTTTTTTTGGGATGAAAAGGATTCGGGCGGAATTACCCGAATCCTGCATCGCTGAACTAAACTACACCGATGCTCATCTTTTTGATTTCGCTTAATGCATTTTCGCCGTTTTCGATTGCCGCTAATACATCAAATATTTTATCGCTCCATCCTGCAATCAGAAATACGTCTTGACGAACAAGATTTAGTGGAGTGTTACCGTATCCTGCCAAATCGAACAAATACAACTTTGCATTTGGTGCGATGCTTTTGTATCGGTTCCAGGAGTTCTCCATACTACTTCCGGAATTTCTGCTATCCCACATTTGGCAGTCGGTGAAGATCATCACTTTATCCACTACTTTGTTTTTCGCAATCAAGTCTTCAATCACCAAGTAGCCATTTGTAGAATAACCCACCTCACCTTCTCGTTTGTAAAATTCATCTACGTTAGCCAAGATATTGCCGGTTGGCATATTGATGATTTTCCATCTGTCACCAAACATACCCGTCACTACATTTTTGCTTTTTGCTTGCATCAGCATCGCCAGCAACAAACCGATATCAAACAACATAATTTTACTTTTTGCAGATACCGATTTTTGCATAGAACCGGAAACGTCGCATGCCAATACAATACGTTGGTCAGCGTCATATCCTTTGATGTTTACCGCACTGGCTTTCACCGCTTCTTCGATGGCACGCATCACCATAGATGTATAGCCGGAATTTACCGATTTGAGTTCGCGATATGCGGCCAGGAAACGGAAAGGCAACTGTTTGGATTTGGCTACATTTTCGGCATTACTCAAATAAGCACAAACTTTTTCGATGCCGGTAAAGCTCACATCAGCCTCAAGGATATTTCGCAAGTTGCGCAACATCGCCATATAACCAATTTTACCGCTGGCTATCATTTCTTCCCATTTGTTGCCGAATGCTGCTTTTTTAGCTTGTTCCGTTTCAAATTTTGTTTGACCTAATACACTCAAGTTGGTTTCCCAAGTATATGGAACAGTCAAACTGTTGCCCGCAATTTTATCAAACAAGATTTGTTGTGCTTCATCTTTTGCTTTTGGGTGCACTAAGAATAATGCATCCCGCAATTTGATGGCGGCATCACGGTTGTATTTTGCAAACTGGTACTCGTCAAATTTGTTGAACGACATAGCCAAACCTTTTTGAATTTGTTTGCTCAATTTGTTCAGGCGTTTTGTTCCTGTACGTTGGTTGGCCATTGCATAATAAGCCAGCAATTCGGTAATTTCATCTGCACGTTGTACAACTTGGTTGACCGTATTTTTCACAATTGCATTTCCATTAGTACGTTTTGCCAACTCAACAGCTAACACCAAAGAGATACTTCGCAAGTTCATTTTTTGACGCGCGTAAGCCGCTAATTGCGCCGTGAACATCGGATTTACTTTATCTATCAATGCCTGAATACGAGCAATGCGTTCATTTTCTTTTTCATAAAATGTATCACTCAATGAGGCAGTAACAACAGCAGCATACAATTCCAATTCAGGCGACATCACATAAGCCTCCGCGTTTTCGTAGTTTTTCACTTTAGCAGTGAAAACAGATTTTATATTGAATTTCATCTTACTTAATTTTTTTGTTAAACCATATTTTTTCATCATTTGCTTTTCGGAGTTGCATAGATTTATTGGGTAGCCACGATTTTTTATTACAACTACCGAAAAGCATTCTATTTATTTTGTTGTTAATTCAGCACTTGCTCGCGCTTGAAACCTAAAACTCTGAAAGAATTATCTTCCGAAT
>CAZPBT010000378.1:0-1797 GCA_964584555.1 uncultured Chitinophagales bacterium | reverse complement strand
ACAAACTTGGCTTTGTAATATTTCTTAACACACGCATCCCATTGCTCATAGGGAACGGGATACAATTGTTCTATGCGCACGATAGCAACATCCGTTTTGTTTTCGCTCTCTTTCTTAGCCAGTAAATCATAATAAATTTTGCCGGAGCAAAATATTACCTTTCTGGTGTCATTCGGATTTGCCTGCGCATCGTCTATCACCTCTCTGAATTTGCCGTCAGTGAGCAGGCTGATATCATCCACACATTTAGGATGTCGCAATAATGATTTCGGCGACATATTGATTAACGGCTTTCTGAACGGCCATGCCAGTTGGCGGCGTAGTGCATGGAATAAATTTGCAGGAGAGGTGATATTCGTAACCACCATATTCAATTCGCCACACATTTGTAAAAAACGTTCTAATCTTGCAGAGCTGTGTTCAGGTCCGGCTCCTTCATAGCCATGGGGCAACAACATAACCAATCCCGAATTTCTATTCCATTTAGTTTCACTGGAGGCAATAAACTGGTCGATGATAATTTGTGCACCATTATTGAAATCACCAAACTGTGCCTCCCAAATGGTTAGCGGTGAAGGCGATGGCAAAGAGTAACCATATTCAAATCCCAATACGCCATATTCGGATAAGAGTGAGTTGTAAATACGGAAGGTAGCCTGTTTTCCATCCGGTCTTATGTGGCTAAGACGGTTATATTCCGCCCCGGTAGTATCATCATACAGACAGGCATGTCGGTGCGAGAATGTGCCGCGTTTTACATCTTCTCCACTCAATCGCACATCATGTCCATCCAACAATAAAGAACCGTAAGCCATTAATTCGCCTGCTGCCCAGTCAATAGTTTTATGCTCACGCAACATGGTAGAACGCTGTTCCAGATATTGTTTGATTTTGCGTAAGGGAACAAAACCCTCAGGCACAGTAGTCAATGCATGTATGAGCAGTTCTTTGTACTCTTCTGAAATGTGGGTATCCGGTGCATGTTGGAAATCACTAAGTTCAGCTTTACGCAAAGCATGCCAAGCCAGCTCGGTAGATTGCGGAGTGTATTTTTTTTCTTTTTGTTTATAATCGTTTAAGCGGTCTTGCAGTTCCGCCCAAAATTCATCTTCCATCTTTTTGGCAAGTTCCGCTTCTGCCATACCCCAGGCATGCAGTTTTTGATTGTATAAATCGCGTACTCCTGTATGGTCTTTTATGAGCTGATACATTTTTGCCTGAGTATAATGCGGGTCATCACCTTCATTATGCCCGTGTTTGCGATAACACACCATATCGACAAAGATGTCTTTATTAAACCGCTGGCGATATGCTGCGGCTAATTCTGAAACATAGGTTACGGCTTCCACATCATCCCCGTTAACATGAAACACCGGGCATTGCAAGGTGGCTGCTACTGATGTAGAATAATTAGAAGAACGCGCATCGTCAAAATCGGTGGTGAAGCCGATTTGGTTATTAATGACAAAATGTACGGTACCGCCTACCGTATAACCTTTCAGCCGCTCCATTTGTAACACCTCATACACAATGCCTTGTCCGGCAACTGCTGCATCGCCATGAATAGCAATAGGCAGAATTTTATCGTAATCTGAATGGTAAATGGCATCCGCCTTAGCCCTGCAAAAGCCTTGGATAACGGGATTTACTGCTTCTAAATGAGATGGATTGGGCAGGAGTTTGATATAAACTTCTTTTCCGTCCATGGTATCGTATTGGGATGAATAACCTAAATGATATTTAACATCTCCAGTGCCTGAAGAGAAATCATCCGGAGCAATGCCTTCAAATTCAGAA
>CAZPBT010000377.1:0-1798 GCA_964584555.1 uncultured Chitinophagales bacterium | reverse complement strand
GATAAAATATTTATTTTATCTTCATCTTATGAGAATTTTCTTTTTTGTTTTAGCATTGAACACATAAACTTTGTTTACATCAGCTACGTAAAGTCGTTTTCCTTTAGCAAACATACCTTTGGGAGAATCCAAATCGGTGATGAATTTCTCTTCTATAATCTCACCATTTTTGCGGCTCAATTTAGTAATGTATCCGTCACCGTCTTTTTCCAATGGTTTTAATTCTGCTCCGGTGTTAGATACAAATAAACTCTTGCGATGTGCTACTACGCTTTCCGGATGTTGGAAGCCTTCGCTTACACGTACTGCATTTTTTTCACCTGCCATTGACGGCAATGCAATAGCAAGTATAGCTACTGCAAATCCTGATTTTAAAATTTTTGATTTCATGATTGTTTGTTTTTAGTGTTTAATTGATTTGTTATTGTTTATTTTTTTTGTTCGTTTGATAAAACAAAATTATCACCGTTTATTTACTGGAGTCTTACACAATTCCATACTGATGTTGTATAATTTTTAACGAAATAAATGCATTATAAAGAGCCTGTTTTAATATTTTAGTAAATACTGTTTGTCTTATATAGTGTAAATTTATTTATCAGAATATTAATTTTTTATATATGCTTATTTGTGTATTATTCTAAAGTAGCTTATTTTGGAATTAAAAAATCCCGCATACCTGCGGGATAGAGAACTAAAAAAGCGTTATGATATAATAGCAGTATTAGAATCTAATACCTACATAGGTTTGAAACATTGTATTTCCTGCCCATTTATTATCGCCTGGTAATACGATGGCATCTGAGCCAATATAACCCTTATAATTATTATTAGTTACATCAAGGAAGCCCTGACTTAATCTTGCACCTATAATTAATCCTTTTGTAGAAACATATTCCAAGCCGAAGTTCATGCCTGCATCTACTCTGTTAAAGGCTTTATTGCCATTGGCGTCAGCATATTTGTCTTGCATAATGTTTACCCCTTTTTGCTCACTTACTTTATTGTTTTCATTATTGAATCTTGTGAACTTTCCCCATGCGCCTGTTACAAAAGAAACATAGGGTCCGGTATATAAATTAAAGTGATCGCCTATATAAAATTTTGCATGTAACGGGATATCTATTGTTTGGGTGTGTAAATCAAAGCGGTATCTCTCCGCGTTAAGATTATTGTTAAACTCTCTTGCACCTCCTTTGAATGCAATAGCAACACCTGGTTCTATTGCAAATACTTTATTGAAGCGATGTTCGTAAGAAAGATCAATCATACCGGCAATCGTAATTTTGTTTTTTCCTGTTGTGTAAGTCGCATCTGCATTTTTGTAGTAAATGTTGGAAAGCCCGATGCCGCCTTTGATGCCGAATCCGCCATCTTCATTTGTTGTTTCGTACTTTGCGAATGACGTGAATGCCAGTAACATGGCAAAAATGGTTGTAAAGAATTTTGTTTTCATGATTGTAAGTTTGTTTTGTTAAAGAATAATGTTTGTTTTGTTTTTTTGATGTTACAAAAGTATATGGCTTATTCGTTGTGCTACTTATAGAATTTCACCTATTTCTTACATGATTTATAGTTGTTGATTTTAATAATCAGCTACAAGAAAGACTACAGAATATAGTATAACCATCAAACAACATTAATTATTTGTATTCTCAGCATTTAGCTTTTCGTTTATTTTGAAAAATGCTGATATAGCCTTATTTTTCAAATTGAAATTTCAGCCACATCAACATTAAAATTATGAGCTTACAACAAATAACATTTACAGACAAGAAAGACACTCGCTCCGGGTTTG
>CAZPBT010000376.1:0-1812 GCA_964584555.1 uncultured Chitinophagales bacterium | reverse complement strand
GAAAAAACCAGCCGCACCGGCTGCTCTTGTTGGCCCCGAGCGGTTCCCTTTTAGTCGAAAACCAAAACACGACCGCTGAGACGCTGGAACTTGTTCCTGCGCTGCCCGGTTTGCCTTCGATTTCCGTGCCACCCAAAACCCGAAATGCCGTGCCTTGGCCAGCCCAGGGTGAGCTTTCGTTCGGCATGCCTGACCAGCCCGAACAGCGAACGACTGTGCTGTGCCCGACGGAATATGCGTCTCATCTGGTTCTTGGCGAACCGCGAGTCATCGGCGTTGCCTCATTCGAGGTTGCTACTGGTCCTTATGTCGTCAAACTCCGCCTACCGAGTTCCCTGGCCTGGCAAAACACCGTGGATGTTCCCGACGGCGGAAAAGAACTGTCGTTGACCGCGACGCTCGGTCCGTAACGAAACTTCCGTGGTTGCCTACTGAGGTGGTTCAATGCGCCCAGCGCGACTTTGCTTTCGGCTCTATCTGCTTGTGCTTTCGCTTTCGCTCGCGTTTGGCAGCATGTGGGTGCTTGTGCGCGTCGGCGCAGCGTTTCAAGAACAGCAGTCGGCCACCGAGAAACGGCACGCGGACGAACTTTCGCGGGCTCGCCAAACGCTGGAACAGGCGTTGAAGCTGCACGCAGCGCACCTGCTCGCGACCGCGACGCAACTTGGAACTGACTCGACGCTGACCGAGGGAATGACCCTGGTGGGACAAGGTGTAGCAGAGCCTGCGCTCCTTCAAAAAACGCTGGAAAACCGGCTTGCCGCGCTTTCCCAACATCGAGGACTTTCTGCGGCATGGCTTCTCGACGCAACCGGAACCGTTTTGGCTCAACACGGACAGGGCCCAAACGCCCGTGGCGAATCGCTGCGCGGCTTGCCGGCAGTGGATGCGTCGTTGCGGGGTTATCGCCTGGACGATTTGATGGTGTGGGATAGGGGCAAGGAAACCCAAGTGAAGGTCGTCGCTGCGGTGCCCCTCGTGACCCTTTCACGCGATCGCTTCGCCGGAGTGCTTCTGGCGTTTGCGGATTTGCCCGTCGAAAGTTCCACCGAGTTTCTGACCGCGTGGCAGCTTGCGAAGTCCTGGCTTTCCCCACAAAACGCGCTTCCGCAAGCCCCGCCCGATCTTTGGTTGGCGCGGCCCGGTTCCGTTCCGCACGTCGTTTTGTGTGCCTGGAAAAAAGCACCCGGTCCGACGGTGAACGAACCGCTGCTCCCAGGGCTTCAGCGACTGGCACGTTGGGTACACACACACCGTTTTCGGGGATTTCTGATCGGGTTCGTGTTGGCGCTGGGAATGTTTGGACTGGGTCTTGCCCTGTCCCACACCGATGAGCACCGCCTTCCTGTTTCCTCTGGCGTTCCTGCTCCCGATGCTGCGGCTGCATTTCCGCCTTCCTCCCATGTGCGCGTGTCTTCCTCGCCCAGCGAGGCGTCTTGGAACCTGCTGTCCACGCCCAAAACGCTCGATCACCTGCCCACTCTTTTTTCCGAGTTTGTCATCGCCAAAACTGCTGCTGGCGAATCGCTTTCCGGGCTCAGCTACGACCTTTTTTGCGCCGAGCTGTCCAAAACCGCCACCCAAGTCACAGAGCAAACCGGCTGCCAGACGGTTTTTTTCCGTGTTTTGCCTGACGAAAAACCGGTCACGATGCGTGCGACCCCTACTTTTTGAAACGCAAAACAGGCGCGCGTCCACGCCAAGCGGCATCTTCAAGCAAGAGTCATGAGCCATTCACACTCCGATATCCCCGAAACTTTTGCGCGGCTTCCCCTGTTTCCGCTGCAACAAGTCCTGTTGTTTCCTTGCGCA
>CAZPBT010000375.1:0-1821 GCA_964584555.1 uncultured Chitinophagales bacterium | reverse complement strand
GAATTTTGACATGTTTTAGGATGCTAATCTTTTTTAAACAAATTATTTTGTAATGTATTGATAACCTATCTATTGTGTATTTTATTCTTCTATTCTGAATATCATAACCCTAAAAATATACTCATTATTTGTGAATTAGTTTTGTAAATTTACAGGTAAACACTATAATTTATTAAATGATAAAAACAATAGTAATTTATACAGGTTTAATCCTATCTGTTCTTTTAAATTCGTGTAAAAAGGATAAAAATCTACTTGAACAGAATATAAGCATCAGAATAGACAGTATTTTTCCTAATGAAGGAAATTACAGAACAGAAGTTTTAATTTTTGGAAATAATTTTGACCAACTACCTTATTCCGCTTTTGTAACATTAAATAATAAGCATTGCACAATACTTTCAAAGAGCAATGCGCTGCTTAAATTGAAACTTCCTGAAAGAGCAGGTTCCGGTGCATTTCAAATACATGCCGAGGCTCAGGTTTTTTCTGCTTATACTTTTTCCTATCAATTTATATACGCAACTAGTACTGTTGCTGGAGATGGAACAATAGGACTTAGGAATGGCCCGGGAAATCAGGCTCAATTTTATTACCCCGTTGGAATTGTCAAAGATTCTAAAGGCGATTATTTTATTACAGATTATTATAATAGTGTAGTACGTAAGATGGTTAAAAATTATAATATAACTACTTATGCAGGAAGTGTTTTTGGTTTAACAGAGGGCAATAGAACAACTGCAAAATTTGCACTATGTTCGGGTATTGCAATAGATAATCAAGACAATATTTATATTGGAGACACATATAATCATAGAATACGAAAAATAACAAACGATGGAATAGTATCAACTGTTGCAGGAAGTTCTTGGGGATATGCTGATGATGTAGGTATTAATGCAAAATTTAATCAACCTAAGGGTATAGCTCTTGATTCTAAAGGAAACTTATATATTGCAGATTATAAAAATGACAGAGTGAGAAAACTTATGCCTAATGGTAGGGTAGAAACTTATGCGGGAAGCACAAAAGGGTATCAGGATGGCGTTGGAACAAATGCAAAATTTAATTATGTAAATAACCTTTGTGTGGATGCTTACAACAATGTATACGTTTCAGATGCTTCTAATAATCGGATACGGAAAATTGATACCAATAGAATTGTAACCACTTTTGCTGGAGACGGAACGGTAGGCTTACAAGATGGCTTACTTACATCTTGTAAGTTTTCTGAACCGAAAGGTGTTTATATTGATAATAATCAAAATGTATGGGTGCCAGATTTTGGAAATCATGTACTTCGAAAAATTATTGCAAATTCTATAACAACATTAATTGGAAGTACACAAGGATTTCAAGAAGGTGAAAACAGAAGTGCAAAATTCAATTATCCAGGATATCTGTTATTTGAAGGCGATAGTTTAATTTTAATGTGTGATACCTACAATCAAAGAATTCGGAAAATTACCATAAAATAGTATCTCGTATATTCAAAAAATGAAAAATCTTTTGATAATATAAACTGAATACGATTTATACTTGCATTCTTGGTAGTTGTATTACATACTGTTTTTTTAAGAGAATGCAATTTGCCCGATTATATACAATATATTTGTTGAAGTGATTGATTTTCGTTAATTCTAACTTGCTCTTCTCACTTGTGTTGGAGTTTCGCACTGAGTGAATTTTGATTCTAAAAAACTTTATTCGTTTTTCATTCGTCATCATGTGATAAAAGTCTATTTCTCTATTTGAATTCAAAAAAAACACAATTGGTATTATTTGAAATTGACTTAATTTACAAGCCACTAAAATAAATTA
>CAZPBT010000374.1:0-1824 GCA_964584555.1 uncultured Chitinophagales bacterium | reverse complement strand
CGGCCAAGCAAGTACCTGAAACCAACCCTACATAACCCGTACCTACAACTGCGATATTCATTTGTTTAATTTTGCAAGGTAAAAATAGTAAAAATCATCGTTTTTTTGGAGGCAATGAAGCAGGCTTTGATTTTTTACTTGTATCAGCCAGAATAAACAGCGCAATATAGTAAAAAGGCATAAAGGGTATTTTATATCTGGCCAAGGCTCCAAAATTAAAACTCGTAAATCCTACAGCAAATGCAAAGATGATAGAAAATACCATACAAAATAAAACATCCGGATTTAATAAGATTTGTTTAATAGTATTCCAGATTCCAGACTTGTATAATAAGAATATAGTAAATCCCATAGTAATAATACTTTCTACTGACGAAATCATAAGAATGGGCTTTTTGGCTTCCCATATATATGGCCTGAATAGAGATACATTTACGGCAGCAGGAAAAACTTTTAAAAGCCCTAAGGGAGTATATTCAATATTTCCTAATGTATAGAAAGAGGTACTCCCGGCCGTTTGAGAAGAATAAACCAGCCAATTTTGAGTGTCTTGTGCTGTTCTCATCATATTTTCAAATGAATATTTATCAGCAAATGTGGCCATAAGTTGGAGTGAAACAAGCCCCATGAGAAGGCCTAAAATTAATAGTAGTGGAGCGAAAATAGCCCTTAAGAAACTACTCTTAATACGATCTTTGTTTCGCGAGATTATCCATATTAATGCAGCAGGAGCATATGCAAGAACTATATAAACCTTAATTTTGAATATTAAGTATACTGATATTATTGACAAAATGATGTTTATAAAGACTTTTTTATTCTTGAATGCAATGTAATACAGTGAATTAGTAAACACACCCAAGGCTCCTATACAAAGAGGATCTTTTAAGAAACCCGAACCCCAGAAACAAACAGATGGAATAAATAAGCAAGAGATGGCCAACTCTTTATGTAAGTGAGGATAAAGTTCTACAAATGTTTGAAACAACTTCCAGCAACCATACATGGCTACCATAGAGCAAGAAAGGCAAAAGACGAAATATGAGTTGAAACAAAGAAAACCAACAAAGAAACCAAAAGTAATAATTACATGTGTACTGTCATCAAGCATATATAAACCATCTTCTATCATCATCCCTTTCATATTATAAAGTGCTTTAAAGGAATGAGGATCAAAAATAATTGCCATTGCAGCACTAAAATCATTAGACAAAATTTTTCTTAGTTGTAAGGTATTATGCAAATAAGCAAAAGTATCTCCACCTTTATAATAGAATGCAAAAATTAAATAGAAAAAAATAGTACTAAGAATTTTTACCTTATAAAAAGTCATTAAGTATTTATAAAAGATAGTGTTCTTGTAATAAGTATCTGCTATTTTTTTAACGACTAAATAAGAAAAGATACCGAAGATTAATCCGAAGATGATATCATTTAAATAAAGCTTCTGCCCACTTAAATGACCTTCCAAACTCGTAAATATGGATAATATTGTTAAATACACAAATGGTAATTAATCTATTCCTGATTGTAATCTATTGCGATAAAGATACACACAATAATTCTTCTGCATCCGACTACTTTGTAACAAATTTTATACCTTGTTGCGAAAGATAAAATTACCAATCAGCAACATGAGCAAAATTAAAGCAGATAGCATATTATATATTACATTCTTCTTTAATTCATTAGTGTTGGGTTGGATAATTAATACCGTTAATATACAGCAAATAAGAACTAATCGTCAAGTTAATAATATTACTTCCGGATTTAGCCTCGTTCACAATCAAACAATTAACAGCATTGACAATTACTGGTACATCA
>CAZPBT010000373.1:0-1843 GCA_964584555.1 uncultured Chitinophagales bacterium | reverse complement strand
ATAAAAATAAACAAGTAAAGGCGCAAAGAAAACCGAATAAATCAGGCTTTAACCAAATTTAACAAGGATTCAAAAAGGACTTTTCCATCCGAATTTCCCAAAACATCTTCAGCTGCCCGCTCCGGATGTGGCATCATGCCAAATACGTTTCTTTGGGCATTACATATACCGGCAATATTTTCTAAGCTTCCATTTGGGTTACTGGCTTCATTAATATTGCCATTTTCATCACAATAGCTGAACAAAATCTGGTCGTTTGCTTTAAGTGTTTTCATAGTTGCTGCATCCGCATAATAACGACCTTCACCGTGTGCTATCGGTATATTCAAAGGCTCGCTTAAATCGGCATAGCGAGTAATGACACTATTTTGAGTTTGTGGTAATAAGTATTGATTTTGGCAAATAAAACGCTGGTGATTATTTGCAAGTAAAGCACCGGGCAATAAATGCGATTCGCACAAAATTTGAAAACCATTGCAAATACCCCACACATAACCACCGTTATTTGCGTGCTCTATGATTTTTTCCATGATGGGCGAAAAACGGGCAATAGCACCACAACGCAAATAATCGCCATATGAAAATCCTCCCGGCAACATAATGCAATCATCCGTAGTTAAATCCTGAAGGCTGGTATCTTTATGCCAAAGAATGCGTGTTTCGCACTGCATTACTTCACTGCATACATGGATGACATCTTTATCACAATTAGAACCGGGAAATACAACTACTCCAAATTTCATTTTAGACTACTGTTTAAGAATAAAAAATACGCAACAAATTTACGGCTAAAATTATCGCGATATATACTGCATTAAAAATTTCTCCTAATTTCTTTTTGCGAATGCGCAACATCAGCAACGATAATAACACTGCAGCCGGAATAAATACTATTTGTAGTATATCCGGTGCATGCCGCCCGCTTAATACTAAAATTATAGACATGGCGATGATGAGCACGATAAGCATACTTACATTTTTTTTGCGCTTAAATCCGGTGGAATACATAATGCCGCGAAGGCTGATAAAGGAAAACAGAATTAATAATGCGGTGGCAATCAGATTAATACTGCCAAGTACATCCCGGTCGAAGCGAAAAAATGAAAAATGCTTGAGCGAATAAGCACTTAGATTGATGTGAATATCAAATAAATAAGCAATAGACAAATAGAAATAAACCGGCATCATCCATCCGAATAAAAGCAGCATAAACTCTTTAAACCGAAAAGGCTTTAATACATAAAGCATAAGAAATAAAAAAGGCAAAAAAAACAGGAAATGAACATCCAGCAATACTAAGATTCCCCCCAGCAGACCCATATTGAAGGCTTCCATTTTTGCGCTCTTACGCAAATTGATAATAAGCGCATTGTGTAATAATGCCAGTAATATAAACGCAACGAGAGTGTAGATGCTAAAGAAATTAAATACCGGCAACAGCGATGTAACCAGTATATAATATAAAGCCGGAACAAAAGAAAATCGTTCGTTAAAATCGGCTTCGGTAAAGAGATAATTAAACCAAAATGCCTGCAATAAAATGCAGATTTGTGCAATCAGCCATGAAAGCAGAGGTGTGCTGCTGAAGAAAGCTCCGCTTAATCCCCATAAAGTACTCAGTGGCTGAATGTCAGGAAAGGTATATAATGCAAATGGAATTTTAAGTACAGCAAACAGCAGCAGCAAAAATGCAATAGTGGAAATCTGTTTGGAGTGCAAAAAATTCAGCATGCCGCAAAAATACACTTTTTATGCCTTGACGAACAAATTCACTTGTGTTTTGTACGTTAAGAGTATCAGGTGTGCCACGATAATCGTGGCACACCTTTCCTGCTTATTTTTT
>CAZPBT010000372.1:0-1849 GCA_964584555.1 uncultured Chitinophagales bacterium | reverse complement strand
ATGCGCCATTCAATGCCGCCTTCATAGATAGCATTATTCGGACATTCCGGTTCACATGCTCCGCAGTTAATACATTCATCTGTTATTCGAATTGCCATAGTAATGAAATTTAATTACAAATATAGAGATTTGCTCCTAAGCAATTATGTAACTATTTTTACAATAGTATTAACTTTGTATTTTATAAATTAGTTCCGGAAATTGAATTTTTATGCATTTAAATGAACGTATATCCGCATTTGAGCAATTAGGTAAGTATATTTTGTCAGACGATGAAGCTTTGAAAAACGCAATTCAACGGGCTTATTTAAACAACAACTGGTTTACGGTAGAAAGTTGCAAAATGCAACTCCAAACTATTGCAACTGCCTATTTAGATGGGGTTAAGCTGCATAATTGGGTAAAAAACTATCCTCTTCTTTGTGAAGACAAATTGCCCACTAAAATAGTGGGAATTGTATGTGCCGGAAATTTACCACTGGTAGGGTTTCACGATATTTTGTCTGTTTTAATTTGCGGATATACCGCACAAATCAAATTATCAGAAAAAGATAAAGAGCTCCCTTTATTCCTTTTGCAAAAACTGATTAACATTCAGCCTTTATTTACTCCATGTATAAAAATAGTATCCAAGCTTGAAAATTTTGATGCAATTATCGCTACAGGCACCAACCAAACAGCCGCACATTTCAGAACTTATTTCAACAAATACCAACATATTATTCGCAACCACCGCAATGGAATCGCCATATTAACGGGAACAGAAACAGAGGAAGATTTGTTTAACCTGGGAAAAGATGTCTTTTCATATTTTGGTTTGGGATGCCGGAACGTTTCATTGTTATTCGTACCAAAAAATTACAATTTCACTTTACTGATCAATGCTTGGCAAGTGTTTAAAGAGATATTGATGAATCACAATTCGTACCGCAATAATCTGGATTATCAGCGAACCATTTATTTAATGAAACAAACTCCGATGATTGATATTGACTTTGTCAATATGACGGAAAACGACAGTTTGTATTCGCCTGTTTCTTGCCTTCATTATACTTATTATGATGATATTAATGAAGTATATACATACATCAACAAACACGAAGCGCAAATTCAGTGTATTATAGGAAAAGACTATCTGGCATTCGGCAAAAGTCAGTTGCCCGAACTGGATGACTATGCTGACAACACAAACACATTAGCATTTTTAACTCAATTAGATGGATAACTCAACGAATAAAATAGTATGCCCAAGTTGTGGAAGTGGTTCATATGAACAATTTTCACGTTCTCAATTTCGCTGTATGAATTGCAAAACGGTATTTGATGATACAGCATTTAAAATGGAGCCGGTAGAATATGAATTAGACATAGACAGCGACTTGCTGAACCTTAAAGAAACAAAATTAACAGAACCGGTTCCTGTAAATAAAAGAGTAATCAATTATTTGGTAGACTCATTGAGCATTGCGCTAATTCTAGTCTTTTTTCAATCTTTCGGAATAGAAATACTGGGGAATGTATTTCAAATTTATCTGTTATTTTATACCTATTTTTTCTTTATGGAAGCAGCCTTTGGGCAGACGATTGGAAAGTTTGTTACAAGAACTAAAGTTGTTGATTTAAATGGAGAAAAACCGACACTTGCAAGAATTGCTTTACGTTCAATCTGTCGTTTTATCCCGTTTGATCCCATTAGTTTTCTGTTTCAGGACCGTGTATTTTGGCATGATTCGCTTTCTAAAACGAGAGTGGTGGATGCGGCTTAGTTTTATTTTTTTTGTTAATCAAGGCGTTATAGACAAAATTAAGGCTGGATTTGTCTGAAATGCCTATGGTTATTAGCTTAGAA
>CAZPBT010000371.1:0-1853 GCA_964584555.1 uncultured Chitinophagales bacterium | reverse complement strand
TATTATTTTCCAGAAATCCAATTTATTTTTAGACAGAATAGAAGTACTGAAATCTGTTTTTTTTCGCAACAGAGGGGCTTTTATTATCGGGCGTTTGTTTTACAAAAACTGGACAATGCCTATTGTTATTCCGTTACTCAATGAAGAAAAAGGCATTTTTGCAGATTCCGTTATTTATATTCCGGCTGATGTATCTATTTTGTTTTCATTTACACGCTCATCGTTTATGGTCAATACGGCCTATCCTGCGCAGCTGATTGATTATCTTAAAGCCATGCTCACACATAAAGCAGTAGGCGAATTATACGACTCTATCGGCTATTATCGGCATGGCAAAACAATTTTGTACCGCGATTTGATGAATTATATTCACAATCATGAAGATAAATTTATTTTAGCACCAGGCATCAAGGGGATGGTGATGTCTGTATTTACGCTCAAATATTTTAATTTTGTATTTAAGGTTATCCGGGATAAATTTGAACCGCCAAAAAATTGTTCACGTGAGTTTGTCATAAAAAAATATGAAGAAGTAGAAATAAACGACCGGGTTGGCAGAATGGCGTATGCTCACTTATTTGAGAACTTAGAATTTCCCCGAAAATTATTCACCTTTGAGCTGGCACAAGAGCTGCAAGAAACCTGTAAAGAAAGTGTAGAATTTAAAGGAGATAAAGTATTAATCAAGCATGTGTATCTGGAACGCAGAATGACGCCTTTAAATCTCTATTTACAAGAAGCCAACCCCATAGATGCGTGCAGTGTAATTTTAGATTATGGATTTTGTGTTAAAGAGTTGGCGGCAGCCAATATATTTCCCGGCGATTTATTGCTCAAAAATTTCGGTGTTACCAGACATGGCCGTGTTATTTTTTATGATTATGATGAAATTGCTAAAGTGACGGATTGCCGTTTCAGGCGCATACCGCAGTACACCGACGAAGATGATACACGCGGAAATTTTGAAATGATAGCTGCTGAACAAAACGACATTTTTCCGGAAGAATTCAAAGCCTTCATGGTGCCGGATGGACCCATCGGGGATATTTTTTTAGCAGAACATGAAGAGATTTTTGACCCCAAATACTGGCGGGATATTCAGAAAAATATTGAAGCCGGTGAATATATTCGTTTCTATGCTTATGACCAGTATAAACGCTTTGCAATTAAATACCATAATGAACAAAATTAAAGCGTAGTTTTAATTGGATTGAATACAAATTTTATTTCTAATAAGATAAATCAGATTTTTTATTTAACTTCAAGTACTAAATTAGTTTTTATGAAAAAGAAAATCTTGTATGTGTTGCTTGCTGTATTTATTGTAATTCAGTTTTTCCACCCAAAAAAAAATATCTCTGCTCAAGTAGCTGATTATAGTTATATGCCTGCTGATGTGCAAACTATTGTAAAAAAATCTTGCTTTGATTGCCATAGTAATAATACAGCGTATCCATGGTATAATAATATTCAACCTGTTGCATGGTGGCTAAACAGACATATTGTGGAAGGTAAAGAAAAACTGAATTTTGACGATTTCGCAAACTCTCGTAAAAAAGATGATATTGCTGAGTCAATAGAAAAAGGTGAAATGCCCCTGTCAAGTTATACACTTATTCATCGTGATGCGATTATGAATGATCAGCAAAAACAAATTGTAATTAATTGGGCAAAGCAGTTTGAGCATGAAAAAGGAGGAAACCAAGAAGGAGGAAACCAAGAAAGAGGAGAGGAAAATGAACATTAATTTAAATCTAAATTAGAAAATTAAGTCATTTCCACATTATCTGATTTTCATATCATCTCATTTCCACATTAGCTCATTCTTCACCCAGATGTTCTTTTTCCTTTCG
>CAZPBT010000370.1:0-1864 GCA_964584555.1 uncultured Chitinophagales bacterium | reverse complement strand
TCGAGGTAAGCCTGTCCCCGCCCATTGAAGGGGGCGCGCGTGAGGTGGCCGCAACCTCGATCGAGAACATGTCGGACCTGGTGGGCGTCGCGGCCAAGTCCGGGCACGTGCTCGGCGACGTGGTCAACCTGGCTTCGGCGCTTCAGCGCGGGATGACCGGCGCGGAGAATGACACCGGTCGAGTCGAGACCGCGCTGAAGGCGCTTGGCGAGTACGAAGACGGCGCTTCGCAGCCCACGCTCGCAACCATGCTCTTCGGCCGTGCTGGTGTGCAGGCGATCCCGATTCTGAATGACCTGGCCGAGGCCGCACTGGTGCCCTCTCTCGACGAATACGCCCCGGCGTTCGCTGCGACCGCCGTGGAGTTCCGTCGCGCGGCGGATTCCGGGTTCGGCTTCGTTGATGCCCTCGCCATGGTCGCCGGCGATGCGGCGGGGCAGCAGGCCGGCGTCGAGTCTGTCGACCAGGAGAAGCGACATGGGTAACGACACCGACACCAGAGTGCGGCTCGTCGTCGACGATGCGTTCACCGGAACGCTCGCCGACTTCAGGACGAAGATCAACGAGATTCCGGGGCAGTTCTCCACCGTCTCCGGATCGATCACTTCCGCAGCGGGGTTGGTCAAGGCCGCGGTCGGAACGATGCTCGCAGGCTTTTCGGTGGGCGCCATCACCGGGATGGTCGGCGGGCTGGTGTCTGACCTTGGGAGCCTGAAGGACGCGAGCGAAAAGGCGGGCTCCTCGATCGAGGGAATGGCCGGCCTCGTGACCGCCGCTGCGAAATCGGGCCATTCGTTGACGGACGTCGTCAGCCTCACGTCCGCGCTCGAACGCGGGATGGTCGGTGCCGAACAGGGCACCGGCCGCACCGCGCTCGCCCTGAAGGCGCTCGGCCTGGAAAGCGTCACTGCAATTGGCGACACCGCCAACCAGATCAAGGCGATCGCCGACCGGCTCGGCGACTACGAAGACGGCGCCTCGAAGACGCAGTTCGCGATCATGCTCTTCGGGAAGGCTGGCGCGGACGCGATCCCGATCCTCAACGACCTGGCCGAAGCTGGAAAGCTCCCCGAGCTCGGCCGAGGGTTCACGGATGGGGTGATCGCAGCTGACTCGCTCGAGAAGTCGCTCGCCGCGCTCAAGCGCGAGGCCGATCTCGGCAAGCAGCAGTTGATCGCCGAGTTCGTCCCGGCATGGGCGGCGACCGCGCAGGAGTTTCGCGAGGCGCGCGACGCAGGATTCGGGCTCGTCGACGCGCTGCTGCTGGTGTCCGGGAACACCAAGCAACAACAGATCTCCAAGCAGGCCGATGTCGTGAACGACCTTCGCACGAAGCTCGACGAGGGCGCGTCGGCGGTGCGCAAGTTCTTCGACCCTGGGGTCGAGGAGAGGATGCAGGCTCAGTACGACCAGGAGCTCAAGCGCCTGAACGCCCTGAACGACCAGGCGCTCGCCGAAGAGAAGCGCGGCTCGCAGGTCCGAAAGTCGAAGGAGGAGCTCGCCGCGCTCATCAAGGGTATCCAGGACGAGGAAGACCGTGTTCGCAAGGAGGCCGACGCGCGCAAGCGGGCGGAGGAGGCGGCTCGTCGGCTGAACGCGGTGCAGTCCGACGCGATCGGGATCAATGCCGACTACTCGCAGAAGGTCCGGGACCTCGAAACGCTCTTCAAGGGAGGGAGGATCACGCAGGACGAGTACACCGGCGCCGTGAAGCGATTGGGCGAGGCGCAGCCGGTCGTCAAGCAGTACACGTCCGACCAGGAGAAGGCATCGAAGGCGCTCGAGGATCAGCAGAAGAAGGAGCGCGACACGCTCAAGGAGCTGGCCGGGCTCTATGAGTCCTCCCAGAAGCCGATCGCCGACC
>CAZPBT010000369.1:0-1872 GCA_964584555.1 uncultured Chitinophagales bacterium | reverse complement strand
TTAAGTGATATGTGGATTATCAGTTTAGAACAAGATGGTAGCGAAATTGTACAGGAGTCTTTTGGAGGAACAAATGCTGACCAAGCAAACACACTCACATATACCTCTGACGGAGGATTTATCGTAGGCGGATATTCAAAATCTATTAAAAATACAGGCAATAAAGAAACCGATAATTATGGTATGGAAGATTTTTGGTTGATAAAGTTGAAAATTCTACCAATGAGATATACACTTAATAATACTACACTCTGTTTGTCCGCAATTGATACTGCTAAAATAAAAATAAATTGTTCAAATTTAGGTTCTAATATCGTTCAGGTTCAATTAAGTAATGCATTCGGAAGTTTTGCTACGCCAGTTATTCTTGCTTCTCAGCTTCCATCCAGCACAAATATTAATTTGCCTTATAGCGTTCCCGTTAGTGTTTCACCCGGAACATACAAAATAAGAGTGGTGATAAATTCCACACCTGCATATATAGGTGATACGATAGCCAACATAATTGTAAATGAAGCACCTACTTTATCCGGTGTAAATGAAGTTTGTGCACTTGGTAAAAACTTAACAGCATTGGGTTTACAAAGTTATGCAACTAAACAATGGCAATTAAACGGAACGAATATTTCTGGGGAAAACAATGATGCAATCTTTCCAAATCAGTTTGGGAATTATCAATTAGTTACAACAGTAGGTACATGTGTAGTAAAATCCTCCACTTTTACTATTCAGCCTGCTCATACAAATTCTGTAAGCAACCTAACGCTGAATGACGGAGTTCAGCGACTGCTATGTGATAATACAACAGGAAATGTCTTGGCAAAAGTTACAGATGCCGCCGGAGGTAACATCCTAAATACAACAGCTGCATATTTAAACATTGATGCGACTTTACAAAATTATGCAGGTCAGCCTTACAATCGCCGCCATTGGGATATCACACCAATTTCATCAGGTGCCGCCACCGTAACTGTCTATATTCAGCAATCAGATTTTGACCATTATAATGCCAATGCACCTGCTGTATATCCTAAAATGCCTACTGGACCAAGTGATGCAGCCGGAAAGGCAAATGTAGTACTTATGCAATGTCATGGAACTTCCCCTACACGCCTGCCCGGAACATATTCGGGCTCTACTGAGTTTTTTGACAAAACAAAATATACACTCAATTGGAATGCCACATATGCAGTTTGGGAGCTGTCGTTCAACCCGACAGCATTCAGCGGGATATTTCTGATAACTTTAGCACCGAATGTACTGCCGGTACAACTTACTGAATTTGCCGGAAAATATAATGCAGAAAAAGATGCAGTAGCTCTCAATTGGCAAACTGCATCCGAAAATAATTGCAGTAATTTTACAGTCGAACGTTATAACGAAACCGGAGGCTATTTTGAAGCTATAGGTCAGCAGTTATGTAAAGGGACAAATATGGGTACAACTTACTATGACTTCTTTGATACACATTATCTGCAAGGAGAAAATTTATACAGACTTAAACAATATGATTTTGACGGCTCAACTCATATTTCTAATATGGTGAGTGTGAAAATAAATACTACATCAAATGCAGAATGGGATATAAAAGCATGGGTTTACAATACGAACTTATACATTAATACGAATGAACAGGCTGAATTTGCATTATCTGATATTAACGGGAAAACAATATTGACAGGCAATTGTATTACTAATACATCGTATGCTATTCCTGATTTGCCAAATGGATTGTATATTCTAATACTAAAGACAGAAACAGCGACGAAATCAATCAAATTAATGTTCTGACAAACTGAATTTTTTTGATTAATAATCTGAGTTCGGGTTAAGAAAAATAAGCTGATAAAATAGTTGATTTCTCATTTTTTC
>CAZPBT010000368.1:0-1889 GCA_964584555.1 uncultured Chitinophagales bacterium | reverse complement strand
TTTTTTCTCCTTGAATTGAAATTCTTGTAACTACTCATACTGATATCGCTTAAACAGCTCCAAGTGAAGCAATGCAGACTTTCGCCAGCTGAAGTCTTTTGCACGTTCTAATGCTGCCTTAGTATATTTTTCATGCAATGCAACATCTTCTATCATTAATATGGCATTACTGATTGCTTCAGTTTGATAGGGATTAACGGTAATTCCTCCGTCTTTGCAAATTTCTTTACAAGCAGACGAATCCGATGTTATTAAAGGTACACCGGATGCCATGGCCTCAACTAAAGGCAAGCCAAAACTTTCATGTAAGGATGGAAAAATAAAACTATATGCATTTCTCATCAGCTTTGCGACAGCCTTTGGAGTTTGTTTTTCTCTAATCAGCGTTATTTTTTTATCTTCAATTTTATCCGGATAACCGGGACAAACTAATAATAGTGGGTAATTTGTTTTTTCTTTAATCAGATTGTATGCTTCAACAATACGTTCCGTGTTTTTTTTAGGCTGATAGACAGAAACATGCAGATAATATTCCTTTTTCCCACTTTGCGGATAAAATAAATTATCATCATAGCCATGGTAGATATACGTAATTAAATCAGGGTAAATATTCAATTGCTCAACTAATTCTTCTTTGGCAAATTTCGATACTGTTATAATATGTTTTACTTTGAATTTGTAAAGACCCCACATGATTCGTCTTCGCATATTTATAAAGAATCCCATAAATCTGTCTTTCAGCTTTGGATAGGTATATCTTAAGGGCATAGATAAATTAGCAGCTCCGTGTAAGGTTACAATCCATGGTATGGTTGTGGATAGAATCTTTCGATTCGGGTAGCGGGCACCTGTACAGGTAGGATCCCAAATTAAGTCTACATCTGGGATAGGCTGGTTTTTACCAAAATAATGTATTTCAACTCCAAGTTCCTGAAGTATGGTACAAATATTATCCGAGTAAATTTTCACACTCGTATCATATCGTTGCGGCACCCATACACCGATTTTCATTTTATTTTCCATTTTTCTCTAAGCTCTGTCATCGGATGTTCGAAGTATTTATACACAATAATAGATAAAAGAATAGAGCCTGTTGCATATAGCAAGAACAGCGGGATATTCTGAATGGGGGTATGTGTCTTAAACACGGCATCAACCAAATACATCACTACACTTCTGTGGAATATATAACAAGAATAAGAAGTAATACTCCAATAAGATATAAATACGACAAACCAGTTCACTTGTTTAGTTTTGAAATCTTTCATATATACACATAATGAAAATGCTGAAATTGCAGTTAGTAAATAATAATAGATATATGCGCTGAGTGGGAATAATCTATTATAACCTTCTCCGAAAACGATGTAGTTGTAATATATATATACAGAAAAAGAAATTACAAAAACGAAAAGTAATATAATTCTGATTTTTTTAAGAAATCCTTTATAAAAATAATCAATCCATGCAAAAGTAATTCCAATCGAAACTGCATCAATCCGATGAAAGGTCATTCTCGATACATCATACCATGTTAGTCGGGGTTGCAAAGTGTATGCATGAATACGCAGAATCAAGGGAATAAAATAAAAAAACAAGATGCAAGCTAAAATATTGTACTTTATTTTATCTATATTATTTAATTTCGTATAACTAAGAATCCATTCTCCGACAATTAAGCAGAGGGGAAATAAAAGATAAAACCATTCTTCAATACACAACGACCATGATTCCATCAGAAAAAAGCTGGGAGGACTTAATATAGACTGACAAAAGAAAAGGTCTGCCAGGAACTGTGCTCTGAATAAGATTTTATTGCCGTCAATGATTAACCAAAGCAGCGCAGTACCAAAAAGCAATAAATAATAGTTTGGCAAAGTCCTGAACCA
>CAZPBT010000367.1:0-1898 GCA_964584555.1 uncultured Chitinophagales bacterium | reverse complement strand
TGCTGACCGGCAACTACCACCGCGACGCCAAGAGTTCGAAGTACTACAACCCACCGGCGATGCTGGCATGGTGGACCCTGGACGGCCCGCGCATCACCCGCCTGGAGCGCACGCTGACCTGGGACATCGAGCGCGTCCAGGGCGCGGAGTCGATCGGCGGCATGCTCCTTGCCAGCCGCAGCGGCGCGGGCAGCGGCAGCGGCGGACACGGCCTCCTGGTCGGGACGGCCGAGGACTTCCAGGGCACGAAGGTCAAGCACGCCTGGCCGGACGGCTGCGAGGACCTCCACTTCTCACCGCACTCGCGGAACCTGTGGTGCCTGACCGAGCACAAGGACGGGCCGGGGCGGTTCGTGTTCGCGGTGAGGGGGACGGATGTGGGGGTGTAGGCGGCATTCATCGGTTGCTCGCGGCGCTGCGAGTCGAGCGGGTGGGTCAGGGTAAGAGCGTTGCGAACCTGCAGGGACGACGCGATATGAGGGGTAGCGACCGGAGCCCGATGGTGCTGCTGGTGTTGGGCGTTGTGTGCGCGGCATGCGCACGCCAGGCGCCGACCGCTACCACGGCGGGTTCGCCCGCGACGATGGCCACGCCCGCTTCCAGCCCCACGGTGCGGATCACGCCCACGTCCGTCCCCACGGTGCCGCCCACCCCCGCGTCCATTGCGAACTACGATCAGCGCCTGCGGGCGACCGTCCCCATCCCCTACCCGGATGAGATCGTCGCGGCGGGCGGCTACATCTGGGTGAAGACCGACGACGGTCACCTCGTAACCGCGGACCCCGCCTCGGACCAAGTGATCGGCGACATCAAGGTGGACACGACGACCGATCCGTACCACTACTGCCAGGGATTGGCCACCGACGGGGAGACGATCTGGGCATGCTCCGCCAGCGGCGACGCGGATCACAAGACCATCGATGTCGTGCGCGTCGACCCCAAGACGAAGACCGTCGTCCGAACGGTCCCGGTTGACAAGATCTTCGATCAATTCGACATGCCCGTGCTGGGGGGACACATCTGGGTGCTCTCCGGAGATGCCCGCCAACTCGTCGGCATCGACATGGAGACCTACGCCGTGACGGCCCCGATCGACCTGGGTGCTCGTTGCTTTCAATTGGCCGCGCTGGAAGGCTCGCTGCTGGCCAGCTGTTCGCTGGAGAATCTGATACTCCAGGTTGATCCCCAGAACGGACAGGTCACATCCCGGGTCTCCCTCCCGGGTCCGCGCTGGATCAGCGTAGGAGCCAACGCTGTCTGGGTGGCTCAGGAACAGGCGGTGGTGCGCCTCGACCCGATCACGTTGCATCCCGTGGTGGCGTTCACCGGCCTGCCCAGCGTGGGCGTGAGCGGCGACATCCATGCCACCGAGAGTGATGTCTGGGTGCGGCTGGGGAACGGCTCCCTGTACCGAATCGACCCGGCGACGAATCAGCTGGTGGAACAAGTCCGAAGCGAGCGGGCCTACAGCGGCGGGAGCGTGCTCGCCACCTCGGATTCCGTGTGGCTGACCGCGGGGGACGACGACGTCCTCCTTCATCTCCGCCGTTGATCCTGTGGAATCGTTCGCCCAGCGCCACCAACTGCGTTGACGCTTCCCGACGCTCGAACTCGGCTGGTGACAGGTAGCCCATAGCGCGGTGGCGCCGGTGGCCAAGCCCAGCGTTGAAGCCGCAGGGGAGACTCCGCGCAATTGTGTGCGCGCCGTGCGAGGCCCATCGTCATGCCCAACCCCGATCGCTCGAGGTGCACATGGGTCTCCTCCATCGACTTCTCGCCCTCGCGACGCTGACGAGCGCGGTGTGCGCAGCCGTGCCCGTCGACGCATCCACGCCCACGCCACACCGGTCTGGCGCCCCACGCGGCGTCGCCGCCGGCCGCGCGGATGGCAGCGTCCG
>CAZPBT010000366.1:0-1917 GCA_964584555.1 uncultured Chitinophagales bacterium | reverse complement strand
AGCAACAAGGATTTATTTCTCAGCTCTTAGACCAAAACCATGACGGCAGTATGGTGGACGATGCCATGCGCATAGGGATGAATGTGCTGGGTGGATTGTTTAAGTAATTCGCAAATCCAAATCAATTTATTAAAACACATCCAACAGGGTGTGTTTTTTTTATCGACCGTTTCGAGATACCTTTTCCATCAATTCTTCCTTTTTGCTTCTCGACACGGCGAATTGCATACCATTAGTAAGCTTGACAATGATATTATTATCCTGTCTGATAAATGCTGTTATCAAGTTTGTATTTATCAAATGAGAGTGATGTATCCGGAAAAATTGAGGATAGGATTGCAACACATTTTCCATCTCTTTCAGCGTTTTGGCCACAGTAATCTTTTTGTTATTCTCTAAGATGATTTCCGTGTAGTTGCTGTGCGCTAAGCAAGCAATTAGCTCTCGAATATAAATGACATGCAACTTATCTGTACACGATAGTAAAATACGGGCATGCTGGATGTTATTTGTATTCAGTTGTTCATTCAAGACTTCGTATTGCAGGAGTTTGTAATTGGCATCTACTTTATGTGTTGCTTTTTCCAATGCCTCAGCAATACTGCTTTTTATAATTGGCTTTAAGACATAAGCTAAGGCGCTGCATTCAATGGCTTTTAGTGCAAATTGATTATATGCAGTGCAAAAAATAATCTCAGGTTTAATGTCTTTGAGTTGCTTTATCAGGTCAAATCCGGTACCATCGGGCATTTCGATATCCAAAAAAATCAAATCCGGCTTCAGCTGATTGATGATATCCAAGCCCGACTTTACTGAGTCAGCTTCACCTACAATTTGCATCTCCTTGTGGTGCTGACTAATAATATAAGTTAAAATATCTCTGTTGTCTTTTTCATCATCAATTATACAGATTTTCATAGTGAGATTTTTTATAAGGATGGTAGAGTTAATATAATCTTAGTGCCACTCATGCCGCTGTCATTTTCATTTAAATCAATAATTTGGAGAGAAGCTTTGTTTTGTGTTAAAGCATTATTTATCAGATGTATTCTGTTTGATATAATGCTGATTGCCATTGATCTTTTAGAAGCATCTGTTCCGGAGCGTTTTGCAGCAGCAGCTCTGCCAACGCCATTATCTACAATTTCACAAATGACTAAATCATTTTCTTGCCGGAAAGAAATCTCAATTTTTCCTTTATAATTGATAAATTTGAAACCGTGCCAAATGGCATTTTCTAAAAATGGCTGAATCATCATGTTGGGTATCTTTACAAAATCTACAGCCAAATCCTGTGCAATTATTATTGAATAATCAAAACCGTTATTCGTACGTACTTTCTCTAATTTCAGATAAGTATCCAATAGTTTAATTTCATTTTCAAGGCTGATATCCGGTTGTGCAGAATTTTCCAACACCATGCGAATCAGTGAGGCAAAATCATGTAGCATAATTGTGGCTTTATCTGTGTCTTCTGTAATAATTGAATGTTGAATAGAATTCATACAGTTGAAAATAAAATGAGGATTTAACTGGCTTCTCAATGCCGTCATTTCCAATTCGTACAATCTTTTTGAAAATTGCAATTTGTTATTTTCTTCTTCTTTCACCTTGCGGATTTTATTTTTATAAATTTGATAAAGCAAGAATGAAACACAACAGCAACCAAGTCCAATAAACCAAAATGTCAGATAGAAAGGAGGCCGGATAGTGATAATAACTGATTTTATTGTTTTGCTTTCTATGCCATATGCATTTACCGATTTTAATTCAATGGTATATTTCCCCGGTTTTAAGCCAACAAAGGATAGTGTGTTAGTAAGGTCTAGTTTATTCCAGTGGTTATCAAGTTGCTTAATACGGTATACGACATTATTATTCCCCCTGAATCGTTGATTGTTTACGGCAAAATAAAGT
>CAZPBT010000365.1:0-1934 GCA_964584555.1 uncultured Chitinophagales bacterium | reverse complement strand
ATCAGCCAGTCCACCAGCCAGCCCAGCGCCGTTGTCACCACGTTCGAGATGATCGTTGCGATCGGCCCCGAGATACCCGTGATGGCCGTAACCGCCGCAGCGATGATCTACGACACCTTTTTCTTGACCTCATTCCACAAGCTCGACAGGCAGCTCCCAAAGCCCCCGGAATCTTTCTCGGCCAGCGCCACCGCCACACTGAACACCGCCGGATAGCTCAGACCCGAAAGCGGGAACGTGTGCAGCACACGCGGAGGCGAGTAGTTTTTCGTGTCCCCATCGTCAAAACCGCCCCCCACCGAGACTTCCGAGATTTGCGCCGACGTGCCATTCGGAGAAATCGCCACGCCGCCAATCGCAATCTCGTCCGACCCCCACCACTCTGGATTCGTTTCGTCCACGCACCGAACCTGGTGCAGCCGGAACATCAGGTTGTTGTGTTGCGGAGGCGTTGGCACCGGTGCCGGGAGCGGCATGTGGACATCAAACAGCGCATCGTGCATAGCAAGAACGCGGCGTTCGTTCGTTGCTTCCTCGCGCAGATACGCAAATGTCCCTGGAATATCAATTTGATCCAACGGTGTTTTGTCTGCGCGCAGATTCACACGGTATCGCAACGCAAGTGCTTTTGTCCGTTGGATTTCGTCTGTGCGGATTGACACACCTCGTTGGAAATCACGCGGACCGCGTTTCGTGGTTGGTTTCAGACTTGCCAAACGCCTTTGCACCACTGCCGCCAATTCCGAGCGAGCCGGACCACCCTCTACCATGCGACCGTCTGGACCCGGTGCTGCCGTCAGGCCACCCAGGATCTCGAGCTGGCAAAGCTCCAATGCCTGTGTCGCAAATTGTTTCCAGCTTGTATTCAGGTTGATACCGCGCGTACCCAGAAAAATAGAATCCGGCATGGGATCGTCTCCTTGGTGTTTGTGAGCGTACGGAAAGCCGCTTTGCGGCGACCAGATAGTCGCACGCCCCAAAACAACAAACAGTGACTTATATCACACAAGCCAAAAACATTTGTTTTCGCAAATGTTTCAACAATGGCTGCGCCCCCCACAAAAAAAGACAACACTTGGCACTGCGAAACAGCCTGCGTCCAGACAAAACCGCATCAACAGGGCCGATTGAAGAACTCGCATTGCGATTCCCATCGCCGAGAGACGCGCAGAAGCTCCGTTCATCGAGTTTCCTGCTTTGAAACTCCACCCAACACAACAAAGGAAAAGGGTCTGGGACCGGTCTTTTCAGGGGTGGTGAAACAGATAAATGATGACGCCGGTCACGGACACATAGAGCCACATCGGGAAGACCCACCGAACCAAGCGCCGGTGCTCTGCGATGCGTTTCTTGAGCGCCAGGTACACCGCCCGGAGCACCAACGGCGGAACCAAGGCAGCAAGCGCCATATGAGAAAACAGAATCACCAAATACGGACTCCTGTAGGGTCCATGGTAGTGCTGTGTTTGGGACAGCACGACGCGCGCCAAATACACCATAAGAAATAGCGCAGAAACCAAGAGCGCCGACAACATGATGCGCCTGTGTTTTTCCGGCTGGTGGCGTTTGGCAAAACCAAACCCGACGACAAGAAGCACACACGACAACGTGTTCAGGAGCGCACAAGCAAGCGAAAGCGAACCAGACAAAGACATCGAAAACCCTCTCCCCCCTAAACCACTTTCCCCTCCCAAAAGCCACACTTTTTTGGGGAAAGGCGCGGGCAGGTGTTCTTTGAGGAGGGCTATTTTTCGGGCAGGAATTGGCCGTGGCGGCCCGTGCCTGAGACAAAGGCGGTTGCGCCTCCGAGGGTTTCTCCGGTCAGGATGGTCTGCATCCCAAGCTCAAACTCGCGCCTCAACGCTTCGGACAGGGGTTTGGGGTCATCCATTTGCAGAAGCGCCGCGCGCCGGTCGGAGCGGAGACAATGTTGT
>CAZPBT010000364.1:0-1943 GCA_964584555.1 uncultured Chitinophagales bacterium | reverse complement strand
TATGATAATGCACCGGTATATGGCAATAATTACTACAGGCTTAAAATTATCGATTTGGATGGAACTAGCTCGTTTAGCAGAGTAATTAACGTGCCTTTAAATGCAGTACTGGCTAATTCGATTGTCGCTATTTATCCGAATCCAACTTCACAAATACTGAATGTGGATATTCAATCAACTGAAAACAGTTCAACGGAAATCAAAGTATATGACATCTTAGGTCAATCGGTGATGAATAAAAACGTGAACCTGAACAAAGGCATCACGCAAACAAAATTAGATTGTACCAATTTGGCAAAAGGCACCTATATCCTGATGTACAAAGATGCTTCGGGTAAAGTACAACAAGCGAAATTTGTAAAAGATTAGCAATTAAAAAAGACAATAATTGTAAAAGGCTGTCGTAAAAGACAGCCTTTTTTGTATTTTTGAATACGCAATTTTAATTGTTGTCGTATTATGCTAAATCAACGTTTATCTCAAAAAATGCTTCAAAAACTGTCTCCACAACAGATTCAGTTGATGAAATTATTACAAGTGCCAACAGCCAACCTGGAACAACGCATAAAAGAAGAATTAGAAATTAACCCGGCGTTAGAAGAAAACCCTACAGATTATGATAATACAAAAGAGGATTTAGCCGAACCGGAACAAATCACGGATAATGATGATGAACTTTCTTCTGAAGAAGAAAACGATGATTATATGGATTCGCTGGATGTGCAGGAATATGCCAAAGACGATTACGACTTCGAAGGAGATGACAGCGATTATTCTGGGGCTAAAGATGATAAAAAACAACTGCCCTTTACACAAGGTAAATCTTTTCATGATTATCTGGATGAACAACTGCATTTGCTGGATTTAGATGAACGCGAATGGCAAATTGCAGACCAGCTTATCGGCAGTATTGACGATGATGGCTATTTGCGCCGCGATTTGGAAGCCATAGTAGATGATTTAGCTTTTCAGCGAAACTTGACAACAGATAAAGAGGAAGTTGAAGAAGTGCTGCGAACCATACACCGGTTCGACCCATCAGGCGTTGGTGCACGTACGCTGCAAGAATGTCTGCAAATTCAGCTGGAACGCAAAGAACAAAATCCGAACGTAAAACTCGCCCTAAAAATTATTAATCATCACTTTGATGCATTTACCAAAAAGCATTATGACAAACTGTTGAAATCACTGGATGTAGACGAGCCCACGCTGAAGAAAGCTATTGATATCATTTTGCATCTCAATCCTAAGCCGGGAGGAACGTCTGATGTCAGTACAGGGGTAAACCAACAGACAATTATCCCGGATTTTACCATAGAAAACAACAATGGCGAACTGGAAGTTTTGCTCAATGGAAAAAATGCTCCTGATTTGCATATCAGCGATTCATTTAAAGAGATGCTGACCTCTTATTCCAAAGGGAGCATGAAGGATAAAAAACAAAAGGAGGCAGTTGTATTTATCAAACAGAAAATAGATTCTGCCAAGTGGTTTATAGATGCGATTAAACAACGCCAGCAAACTTTATTTGTTACGATGGAGGCCATTGTCAATTTTCAGCGGGAGTATTTTTTAAGTGGTGATGAAATGAAATTGCGCCCTATGATTCTGAAAGATATCGCAGAAATAACCGGTTTGGATATTTCTACAGTTTCTCGAGTAGCAAACAGCAAATATTGTCAAACGGAATTCGGAATATTTTCATTGAAACATTTCTTTTCTGAATCCTTACAGACAGAAAGCGGCGAAGAAGTTTCCACCCGTGAAGTCAAAAAAATATTGGAAGATCTGATTGCTTCCGAATCAAAAACGAAGCCGTTAAGTGATGAGGATTTAACAGAAAAATTAAAGGAAAAAGGATATAATATTGCTCGCCGAACTGTTGCCAAATACAGAGAACAACTCAATATCCCGGTTGCCAGACTGAGAAAAGAGTTGTAAAT
>CAZPBT010000363.1:0-1948 GCA_964584555.1 uncultured Chitinophagales bacterium | reverse complement strand
AAAAAACGGCAGAGCAGCAGAGGCAGTTACAAGTGTATTAAAAATGCTAAAATCATTGCCTAAGAATTTTGGATATGATTTAATGAAACACTGTGCGGAAGAAATGAATCATTTAGCCGCATTTTTGCCTGAACTTTATCACGAATTTCACGATACAAAATCACTGGCAATAAGTGGTATTATTCATCAAAAAGAAGATGCGCATTTTGAAAAAACAATGTTTGGTTTCTTATACAACCAACAACGATTTGGCAGAACACCCGATATCATTACAGAACCAAAAACGGTAGAAGATATTATTCATGTTATACGCTATGCCAAACAGGTTGGCAAAAAAGTTACAGTTTTATCAGGTGGCAGAAGTTTTAGTGCTAATGCCATGCGCAATGATTGTATTGTAATTTCCATGAAAAATTTTACAAATTATACAATCAATAAAGACGATATGTCTGCAACTGCTGAGCCGGGCTTAGGCGGTTCTGATTTGATGAAAGTATTGTATAAAAATGATTTGTTTTTTCCGGCAGGGCACTGCAAAGGGGTATGTTTAGGCGGCTATTTATTGCAAGGCGGTTACGGTTGGAATGGAAGAAAATTAGGGATAGCCTGTAAAAGTATTTTAGCAATGGATATTGTAACTGCAGATGGTGATTTAGTGCATGCAAACGAAAAAGAAAATGCCGATTTATTTTGGGCTGCAAGAGGTGCAGGAGCCGGCTTTTTTGGTGTAGTAGTAAAGTTTTATTTGAGATTATATCAGCGACCAAAATATCAGGCTATTATTGTACATGATTTCTCAATGAAACATCTGGAAGATGTGTACACATGGGCTTATGATATTGGGCCGAGCGTACCAAAATCAGTAGAGTTTCAAATGTTGATGAGCCGCAACATGATGAATATGCTTGGGCCGGGGATAGAAGCATACGCACCTATCTTTGCAGACACTAAAGACGAATTTGAGGAAGCTAGGCAATTTATGGATAATAGTCCAGTCAAGAAAAAAGCGATTATCAGAACACCCGCCTTTAATCCCGGAATTGAGCTTTTATATAAAGGCACCATGGAACATTATCCGGCCAATTATAACTATGGTGTTGATAATATGTGGACACATGCATCTATAGATGAATTGTTGCCACATATTAAAGAGATTGCAAACACACTGCCACCGGCGCCATCACACTTTTTATGGCTCAACTGGTATCCGGATGCTATTGATACGGATATGGCTTATAGCAAAGAAGACAATATTTACTTGGCCTTGTATGGATGTTGGAAACATCAGAAAGATACTATTAAATATACCAGTTGGGCATCTGACAAGATAGGCAAGATGCAACAATATTCTTCAGGCATTCAATTAGCAGACGAAGGATTGCATAAGCGAAGGGATAAATTTTTGAGTGATGAAAATTTCAGAAAACTACAAACAATTCGCGCCAAACGAGATCCTCAAAATTTATTTATGGAATGGCATAGTCATGCATTTGAAAAGTTATAGCTTAATTTTCATAACCTATATATTAGTGAGACTACTTTTATTACAGCTCTTTTCAAGCAATTCCATTGCTTTGGTAGCTATTTAAATTTACATTTTTCCAGAACTACAAAATTAAATAAAATATGTTTATTTTGTAAATTAATTAACATATAGAAATGAAAATAATAGATCTAAAATTAGACCTCTCGTTTTTGTTAGTGTTTTGCTTAGCCATGCTATAGCGTTGCAATCGTCTCCAACAAACCATCTTACATAAAATAATTTATTTTTAGTAATTTACGTATAAAATTAATTACAAATAACACCCATTGTGGTTTTATTTGAATTTATATTGAGAAATAGAGTTTTAGCGCATGATGAAGAATGAAAAACGAATAAACTTCTGTTGGTAATGTATCCCAGCTTTTTTCCCGGCTATGCTAAATTCAAACCAGAGCGAGCAGA
>CAZPBT010000362.1:0-1958 GCA_964584555.1 uncultured Chitinophagales bacterium | reverse complement strand
AATAGGGAATTATAGAATGCGTGTAATTGCTGATTATAGTGGTTGTACGCCTACATCTTGTACAATTGCAGGAACTCGGGGTGAGGCAGAAGATTATACCTTTACTGTAGTTGCATTGCCTGCTTGTTCAGGTACACCAACAGCAGGTACTGCAACAATTACATCAGGATCAACTATTTGTGTATCAGGAACTGCATCTATTACAGCATCTGGCTATACAACAGGTGCAAGTGGACTTTCTTACAATTGGCAATCAGCTCCAGATGTAAGTGGTACACCAGGTACATTCGCAGATATAAGTGGAGCTACAACTCCTGCAACATATACATCTGGTACATTAACATCAAATACTTGGTTTAGATTAAGAGTTACTTGTTCAAATAGTACATCAACTACTTATACAACTACGCCAGTTTTGTCTACAGTCACTAATCCTACAATTACAAATACCACACCTGATACAATTTGTGGATCAGGTACACTTACATTAGATGCCACAGGTAGTGCAGGAACTTCATTGAGCTGGTATGCAACAGCTTCTGGTGGTAGTTCTATAGGTACAGGCACTTCTTTTATTACTCCATCAATTAGTAACACTACTACATATTACGTTTCAGCAGATGTAATTAGCACAGGAAATGCTATAGTAGGGTCAGGTGCTACCACTATAGCCAATGATTATTCCAATCCATTTTATAGTAATTGGTCTCATACACAACAGCAAATTATGATAAAAGCCGCTGAATTAAATGCTGCCGGATTGAGAGCTGGAAATATTACTGGATTATCATTAAGCATTACAGCTGGAACTACTATAATGCCCGATTTTAGTTTGGCAATTGCCAGTTATGCAAATACAAATAATTCATTGACAGCATTATTAACGTCAGGATTTACTACGGTATACACGAATGCAACAGGTATAACACCCGTTGCTAATGCATCACCAAACAATAATACTATAACTTTTACTACGCCATTTAATTGGGATGGCACATCTCATATTGTTTTGAAATTTTGTTGGGGTAACAGCGCAAGTACGGCTACAATGAATAGCACTAGTGTCGCTGATGCTACTGGTTATGTTTGTAGCGTAAATGCACACAATACAAGTGCAACATCCGGTTCATCAATATGTGGCAGTACATCTGTCTATTCTACTTATTCAAATAGACCAAGATTTACTTTTTATGGTCAAACAGCATGTTCCAGTTCGCCACGTACTCCCGTAATTGCTACTGTTGTTGCAACAGTACTTAAGCCAACAGCAAGGCCTGATACCAGTGTTTGTGTAAATTCAACAGTAAAATTATATGTTGGAGGAAGTTCAATTTCGAGTTCCGCTACTTTATTGAATGAAAACTTTAACAGTACAGCAATTTCAACATTACCATCTGGATGGACTACGTCATTACCATATTCAGATGTTACGATGGAAGTAACAGCATCTACAAATGCTGGAGGTACAACAAATGAATTGGATATAGGTGGTGGATTTAATACTTCCGCTTCTGGAAATTTTACACTTACATTGCCAGCTTTTAACGCATCTACAGTTTTATCTGGCTTACAGCTTTCGTTAAAACATATGATTGATCATTATTCGAGTTCATATAGCTATACACTTAAGATTCAAAGTTCTACCAATGGTAGTACTTGGACTGACCGATGGAGTTCTGGTGTGGTAACTGCGGATGTAGCTGCAACTACTTTAAATATTGACTTAAGCGCACTTAGTGGTCAATCAACTGTATATATTAGATTTTTATTAACAGGAAGCGCATTTGGTTTGTCAGACTGGTATATTGATGACATGGTTGTATCTGGAAATATTAGCGTCCCAGCTTATTATACATGGTCACCAACTACTGATTTATATGTAGATGCTGCTGCCAGTATTGCGTATAATCCTACTGTTCATACCAATAAAGATACTTTATATGCAAAACCTTCAGACA
>CAZPBT010000361.1:0-1961 GCA_964584555.1 uncultured Chitinophagales bacterium | reverse complement strand
TGCAGAGCATACCGGCAAGGGCAGCAGTTAATAATAATGTTTTCATAGTAGTTTGTTTTATTATTTCAAACTTAGTATGAAAAACAGAAAGATGACGGATAAATGATTAAGTGGTCATATTTTATTTGTGAATGGTATAACTCAGAAAGAAAACGACCGAATAATATCTGAAAATAAATGAAAGAATGTATATTTTATCAGCGCAATCTGTCCATAGAACGCACTAATTTCTCATCTTTATTGATAGCAATTCTTGCAAGAAATAAAAACAATAATACGAGCAGAGGGAATATAGCCCCTATGCCGAAAACATAATGCTGAATGCCGATATGCTGCGTAACTCCGTATAAAAAAAGTCCGAGCAAGACAATTCCAAAGAACATATCCAGTAAGGCAAACTTTAATTGCAATTTTCTGTTGCCAAATAAAAAAACAGTAACCAAACTGGAAAGCGCAGTAATAATAGCAGCAATCATAATTGGCATGACTTGATAAATATGCCAGGTTTCAACGCCTGTATCGGTTTTTACTTGCCCAAAAGGAATGACAATAAACAAAATAGCTGAAAGTGCTGCCAAAAACAAATATACGGTTTGTATGCGTTGAATCATTTTTTCTAAAATTTAATAGGACAAAATTAAACTTTAACTCTCAATATCAAAAACGAAATCTTTGTATCTTCATCGTTTACAAGATGCGGTATTTTCTCAAATTAGCTTATCACGGCAAAAATTATTGTGGCTGGCAACGACAGGATAATGCGATTGCGGTGCAGCAAGTGCTGGAAGAAAAGCTGCACTTAGTCATTGGCTGTCCAACCGATATCACGGGCTGCGGGCGCACTGATGCGGGTGTTCATGCCCATCAGTATTTTGCCCACTTTGATATACAGGATATAATTACGGATACAGAATTATTTATCTACAAACTTAATGCCCTTCTGCCTGAAAGTATTGCAATTTATGCATGTTTTCCGGTGGTTGATGATATGCATGCACGTTTCTCCGCTATTAATCGTTCGTACAAATATTTTATGCATTTTGGCAAAAACCCTTTTCGGGATGAATTTTCTTTTTCTTTGCAAAACAAACGCCCTGATATCCAACTGATGAATCAATGCTGCCATGCACTAACCGGCGAATACGATTTTTCTACTTTCGAAAAGAAAGGCAGCGATAATAAAACATCTGTGTGTAATTTGATGCATGCCTGTTTTACTGAAACAGAAGAGGGCATAGTATTCACAATTACCGCCAACCGATTTTTGAGAAATATGGTACGACGTATTACAGGGGCCATGCTCATGGTGGGTTTAAATCAGCTTCACCCCGATGAACTGATTACACTGGTAAGAAATCAACAAACCTTAAATGTAAAAATTGCAGTTCCGGCAAAAGGTTTATTTTTGTGGGAAATTATTTATCCGGAATTTTAATAAACATGTCCTCAGCCAAAAAAACACATCCTGAAGGTGACTGGCATACACTCAAACGAGTCATACGTTTAGCTATACCCTTCAAATGGTTATTTGCATGGACATTTTTTTTGGGAATTGTTGTTGCTGTTGTAACGCCCCTTCGCCCCTATTTAATCCAGCTTACCGTAGATAATAATATTATTCGTTTGCATGGCAAAGGCTTAACCACCATGTGTATAGTGCTAATTGCAACATTAGTCATTGAGTTTATCATAAAATATTTTTTTAGCCTGTATACTACTCAACTGGGGCAACAAGTAATGCTGAAGCTACGCACAGATTTATTCAGGCATGTACTTCATTTGCGTTTGCAGTATTTCGACAAGACCCCTGTAGGAATTATCACAACACGCACCATCAATGATATTGAAGCCATCAACAATATTTTTTCTGAAGGATTAATCACTATCGTTGCTGATGTGCTGACACTTGTTTTTGTCGTTGTTTTTATGTTGTATATCAACTGGAAAATTGCGCTGGTATG
>CAZPBT010000360.1:0-1975 GCA_964584555.1 uncultured Chitinophagales bacterium | reverse complement strand
TGTAACTTCATTTATTAAAATTTGACACTATGTCTAAAAAAACGCTCTATCTCCTCGGGATTTTGCTCACCATTATAATCGGTACATGGCTTTATCATAAATACTGTTGTCATACTTGCTCAAGTTGTTGTTCAGGCGAAGAAAATACTGCACTTGCAACAACAGGCGATTACGCACCGTTTGCATTACAAAATGGTGATTTCAGCTATCAGTGCAATGATAATTTTAAATTCAGGAAAGATGACTTTAAGCATCTTGAGCCGGTTAGCGATTCTATCAATACGGGCATACTCGCGCTGAAAGATGCCATCGCCAAAAATCCAAACTACAAATTACTCCTCACCGGATATTGTACTAAAGACGAGAAAAATACTTCGGCGTTTCCTAACCTGGGATTTGCCAGGGCTAATGATGTCAAAAATTATTTGGTGGCAAAAGGTATTCCTGCTGCCAATTTAGATATCAATGGAGAAGTGAAAGACAGCTGGCTTATGCAAGGAGATACGGTTTTAGGTCCGGTTCGGTATGAGTTGCAACAAACAACAACAAGTTCTGTAACTACAACCACCACCACCACAACTACCGAAGACTGGAGCACTTTGAAAGAAAAAATAAATACCAGTCCGTTGATATTATATTTCAATACCAACCAGACGGAAATTAATTTGACGGCTGAGGAACGTCAGAAAGTGGCTGATATTGTAAAATATTTAGATAAAGTTTCGGGAGCTAAAGTAAATTGTGTAGGGCATACAGATAATGTAGGCAACAGAGATAAAAACATACAACTCGGTCAGGAAAGAGCAGATTTTGCGAAAGCCTATTTCGTGAAAAATGGTATAAGTGCTGATAAAATCAACAGTAGTTCTAAAGGGCCCGATGAACCGATAGCAGACAATGGCACAGCGGAAGGACGAGCTAAAAACCGACGAACAGTTGTAACCGTTGAATAAAACAAACGCTTAAATTCTCAAACTAATAAACTAATAAACTAAAAAATATGTGTTGGTGTCTTTTAATTCCCATTTTAGTCGGCTTAATCAGTGCGTTATTAGGCTATCTTTTAGGTAAATTATTGTCTAAAAACGACGATGAACTCAATGCACTTAAATCAGAGCTTACGCTTACAAAAACAGACAGAGACAAACATTTGTCGTTTGTAAATACACTACAAAAGGATGTTGCAAACTGGAAATCTAAGCATGAAGGATTATTAACAGAACTGGATGCTTTAAAATCAAAAATCACTTTGGTAACAGGGGATGATGATGCAGACAAAGCCAAGATTGCCAAACTTACAGCTGAATTGTCCGCTTGCAATGAAAAACTGAAATCGGCAACATCGGATGATGCAAGCGATAAATCTGCTATTACAAAATTACAAGCAGAATTAGATGCCTGTAAAGCCAACTCTACTTCGTTGCATGCAAATATCAATGCACTGCAAGGCGAAATCAGCTCATTGAAATTAGCAGCAGAAACATCAAAATTAATCCCGTTTGATGCAGCTGCAGCATTGGCTGTTTTTGGCAAAAAAGTTGCGGAAAACGATTTGAAACTAGTGGAAGGTATCGGACCGAAAATAGAAGAATTATTCCATGCAGCAGGGATAAAAACATGGAAAGAACTTTCAGAAACTTCGATAGAAAAATGTAAAACAATACTGGAAGGTGGAGGAGAGCGTTTCCAAATGCACGACCCCACAACGTGGCCACGTCAGTGTGCTTTGATGTATGAAGGCAAATGGCAGGAACTCAAAGACTGGCAGGATAAATTAGACGGTGGCAAAGAGTAGTATTTTATTCTTCTGAAAGGAAAAAATATAAGCAGAAAACGGGGCGCGAAGCGCCCCGTTTTATTATTTGGAGTAAAGAGTATTAACCCTTTTTGTGTATATTAAAATAAACGAACGGTAATTTAAAAAACATGAGAGTTGTGTTGGCAGTATGTAAATAAGCGTGGGTTGTCAAAACGC
>CAZPBT010000359.1:0-1978 GCA_964584555.1 uncultured Chitinophagales bacterium | reverse complement strand
ATTGTAACCAGCGCAGCATTTGTGCCTGCCGACATACTAATCAGTGAATCACCCGCAGATTGTCGATTAATGATAATTGCTCCTATTGCTCCTGCTTGTTGTACATTATATACTTTTTCAGAAAACTGGCAATCCCCCCTGTCTATCAATGCAATTTTGCCGGATACATCTGAATTAACCGTACCACATACAAAGTTTGGAGGTGTAGTACTGCTGGTTGCAATTGCTAATGATCCTGTTACGCTGAATTGACATGGAGGTCCCCAACCAGATTGATATCCACATTGATAATCCCCTGCAATTGAAGAAGGTGCAAGTGCAGTTAAAGTTGGAGGCGTAGCTCCTGACCACATATACATTTGCATTCTTGATCTATATAGGATATTATTCTGACCATCAGCTGAAGTAAAAAAGTTAGCATTATTTAAACCTCCACCATCATGTGCTTCTGCATTAACAAAGTCATTTGCATAAGGTACGCCAGAGTAGTTTTTTGTTTGGAAATTTCTGTTAGATTCTGTAAATCCATATTGGTAAAAAATATCATGCATGATATTATTCATGTAAAATAATTGTGTTACACAAGCTTTTGCATTGGTTAAAGTATCTAGTTGAGTGCTAAAATCTAATGGAAAGTCAAAAGTTAAAGATGCTGTACCATCTGGCGAAGAACCGGCATCAGCATTATTATTATTATCCTTGTCTTCATATGCATAAACATTATTACCTCTGGTAGTTGTATATTCTGCACCTGCAGCTCCGTTAGTATCATGCCATCCATAAGGTGAAGCAGTTGCATTATCCGGATTAGAAATAAGTGTTCTAGAACCATAAATTGGGGCTTCTATTGTATATGGATACACTCTATAGCTTCCGGCCATCGGATCCAAAATATTATCAGTCGTATTATTTTGTCCTAATATATTATTTGCAGAACTGCTATTGCCATTATCCCCAGAATGACCAAAACTGCAATGCAAAACCATATCTTTTTCATTGATAATCTGACCTGTGAGTGCATCAACTTCAACACTCCAAATATTCTCAAATTTATTATTTGATGAGAATTGTATATCATAAGCCAGATAAACTTTATTCTTTTTATCACGAGTAAGAATCAGATAGGTCGCGATTTCACCTTCAGATAATTGTGTAATTGGTTTAAAATACTCAGCATGGATAGATGCATCTTTTCGGTCACTTACTAAAGCCGGCATAGCAAGCCCTGGTACTATGTGATTAATTGCAATAGCCGCAGCGTTATTAGCACTCAATACAGGTACTGTAGTTTGCACTTTAGTACTGAAAGATTGCTCAGAATTGGAATTAAAATTAACTACCTTATTGTCTTTATAATGAACTGATAAGTAGCCATTTTTCAACCCAATTCCATTGATACTCTGCTGAAACCAAACTCGGTGAATATCTGAATAATCATCGTAAGTTGAACTTGTGAGCTTTAAATTTGAAAGATCATCTTTAGTTAAATTGAAAGATGTGTAATTATCTTTGATAAATTTTAAAGCAGCATCTTCATATTTTTTATCATTAGCAAATGAAGATAATAACAGGAAAAGCATCGTTCCTAAAAGTGTAATTCTTTTAACCATCTTGAGTAATTATTTGAAGTAAAGTTAACTATTTTTAAGAAAATTCAAAAAAAAAGTAGAAAAATTGTACACATTTGTGTATTTATCAAATTTTCAGACTGATTTACATACCTTAACACTTTAGCAATTTGCTTACTTTTTATAAAAAAGTACTGGATTGCCCTCTGTAAGTTTTAAAATCTGTGCGTAATCAATTAGCTTTTGAATACACAGACAAGTTTTTCTTTATCATAGATCTGTATCATCAGACTGAGGTAACTTTCAACAAGAAATAATTTTTGTGTAGATTTTAAAATTTGATTTTCTCTGAATATTTGCATCTTTGCGACCGATTTTTTTATGGCTAAGCTTGTTTCCAAATATGCACT
>CAZPBT010000358.1:0-1987 GCA_964584555.1 uncultured Chitinophagales bacterium | reverse complement strand
GCTTCCGGATTGTCTTTTATCGGAATTTGTGCAGCCATACCGCCCATAGCAAATGCTTCGCGCTTATGGCAAGTTTGTATCACCAGTTCTGAATATGATTTCAGAAAGTGCACCGTCATGGTTACCTGCATTCTGTCAGGCACTAAGAATTGTTTGTTTTTTACGGTGCGTTTTATAAAAGAGAAAATATAATCCCAACGACCGCAATTTAAGCCGGCACTGTGTTCTTTAAGTTCCCATAAGATTTCATTCAATTCAAACGTAGCAACAATGGTTTCTATCAGTACCGTTGCTTTAACAGAACCTTGTGGAACGCCTAATTCATTTTGTGCATCTACAAAAATATCATTCCATAAGCGTGCCTCCAAATGCGATTCTAATTTTGGTAAGTAGAAATAAATACCACTTCCTTGTGCCAGTCTGGTTTTAACATTGTGAAAGAAATAAAGAGCAAAATCCCAGATAGAACCACTGGCTTCTTCGCCATCTACCCAAATATGTTTTTCCAATAAATGCCAGCCTCGTGGGCGAACAAATAATACGGCATGTTGTTCATTGAGTTTATATTCTTTTCCGGCTTCATTAACAAAAGAAATTGTTTTAAGATTTGCATCTTTCAAGTTGAGCTGACCTTGAATATTGTTTTCCCATGTTGGTGCATTGGAGTCTTCAAAATCTGCCATAAAAACCTTAGCACCGGAATTGAGTGCATTGATAATCATTTTGCGGTCAACAGGACCTGTAATTTCTACTCTTCTGTCTTGCATATCAGCAGGGCAGGGAGCAACCGTCCATTCGCTGTCGCGAATATGTTTTGTTTCCGGTAAAAAGTCAGGCAATACACCGACATCCAGTTGTTTTTGACGTTCTACACGTTTTTGTAATAATTCTTTTCTGCGGGCATTGTGTTTGCGCTGAAGTTTAGCGAAAAAAGCAAGTGCTTCCGGTGTAATGATTTCAGCCCATTCCGGTCTGAATTCGCCTCTTATTTCTACACCTTCCAGTTGAGGATATTGCGACATATTAGCGTAAAATTTCTTTTTTACGAAATTAGTTATAAAGCAGATTTTATGAAGAAAAAAGATGTTACCTAATGATTATGATAAGGTTTTATTTTCCAATGCATGCATTGGTTTATTTGTTAAACGATCAATATACATGGAAGATAGTGCATGACACCAGATTTTGATATAAATTTGAGATGTTGTATTATGACATGTCCTAATAATAGTTTACCAAAATTGATAGTCATCCCCATATAAATATACATGCTTATACATTTCTTTAGTCTCACGGATTATTTGGTGTCGTACTTTTTTCTAATCGGAATATTAAGTTCGGTTTCAGCAACTTCAATTACACGGGCAAACATATCTGCACGGATTTTTTCGTCCAAGAGTTGCTTTTCTAATTTTTAATTCTTTAAGAAAGAGCAATGTTTTGCAGCTCTAATTCTGATGGTGTCGGTTTCTTTTTTTTCAAACACAAAGTATTAGTAACACCAAGATAATCTTTTTTGCATAGGGGTCAACAATTCCGTATTTGCACATTCATTTTTGAAGCAGTCTATTGGATCGAATACCAAACTAATCCAAAATTTACATTTAGTCAGATTGGATTCGAGATATTCGGCAATGATTTTTTTCTTAAACTCCTCAGAGATATGAGTAGGAATTGTCCTCTGTTTTTAACAGCACACGCTGCATTTTTGTTGTTTATTTTCTTGTTTATGTTTACACTTCTTTGAGTTATAAATGTGTAAGCTTATTTCAGGACGAGATATACTTAAGTAAAATGTACACATATGTTTGCTAAATTAAAAATCAGGATTTGAAATATTGATTGTTAATAGCTGCAAATGTTGCTTATGCTATTCTATGCATAAAATTAGCACGCATCTTGAGGATTGTAAATCTGAAGTATATGGAATAATTTTTACTATTCTTTGATTTTTGGGTTAGAGTTGGTTTTTTATTTTTTGTATCTA
>CAZPBT010000357.1:0-1993 GCA_964584555.1 uncultured Chitinophagales bacterium | reverse complement strand
TAAGCTTGCGAAGAATATTCTGACACATTTTCAATTATAAAAGGCAACAGCAAAGTTGTAGATGGAGACACAATTGGATATTCCATATTGATTAAATCAAAAACATATTGTGTAGTAGAATAATCCATTACTTGGAATAATGCTGATGTAGCTCTAACCTTTGCGATCAACGGATCAAAAGCAGGATCTACCGCTGCAAAATCATCGGCTCTATTAATTAGTTCGTGCGCGACAGAATTGATTTCTGCTGCATGAAAAAAAGCTAATGTTTCCAGAAACTGAATTTGAGTGACTGGGCTTTTCGTTGATATTATATCAACAATTACAGGAATAGCTTCTTGCAAATTTTCATTTTTAATATCTTCTAAAGCTGCCCAAACTACATTATCATCATTACTATATAAGTCATCGATAGGACTTGAATTTTGTGCAGATATAGGAATTATTAAAAGTATTATTATTACGATTATTTTCATTTTATTTCCTTTCTAACTATTACAATAAACAATAATAGCATTCAAATACATATTTATTTTATCAACTATTTCTTGAGAATTATTTGTGTTTCTTTCATTTTCCTCTTTCCATAAACTCCGATATGGTTCGGGAACTAGATTAGATAAACCCTTGTCCCAGTTATACTGTTCTGTAATTTGCTGCCAATATTTATTGAATAAATTTTTATATTGCAAAAGAGTATTCGTTTTAGCTTGATCGAGATTTTGATAATCAGAACAATTAACTTCCCAATCATATAACCATGTATCTAATGTTGCATCAAAGTAGTTTAAATAATCATTTAGATATGTATCCTTATGTTTTCTTTCATGCATTAATAATACTTCTACTAGCACAAATCCTTGCTCTGGATAATACGGTATATCATAGGGATACTTAAAGTGTCCCTTGATAGATTTTATTGCATCAGGGCACAATGATTTAGGAATGGTATTAATCTCGGCGACATTATTAATCTTAATCCAACCTTTTGATTGAATAGTATTCTCACAAATATCAACCACATATCTTAGCTCTGGTTTTGGATTGAGTTCAAAATTTAATTTTTGGGTTTGTCTATCAAAACAAACTGTCACATTTTCATTGCTGAAATCATAAATATTGCTTTGTTTTTTAGTATATAGCACTTTTGCAAAAGCTAACACATCTCCTCTGCATTCATTCATTTGACCAAAAGAATTATCTTTTTCAACTAACTGAATTGTAAAAGGTTTACCATTATAATTATCACATAAAATATTGGTCAAGGAACACTCCGGTGGGGTAGTAGGCACAAACTCTATCGTTGTTGCTCTAGACCAATATCCATTTGTCTTTAAATATTGTATATCATATTTATTAGTCCCCGTCGGAATGATTTGTGTTTGTGCTTCTATTAACACCCCATTTACACAACTGCCATATACTGTGACATCAACCTCGACTTCTGCAGGAACATCCTGAATATTCCAATCACAATCTATCCAACCAGCAATACCACACTCAAATCCTTTCTCTACCCTTGAATCTCCTGCCTGGATTATTACTTTCTTTAATGATCCCCACAACATATCTCCCCAATTTACACAACCCTTAATCTTTCCATAAAACGGCATGATAAAGTTTCGGCATCAATTTCTTCCGGAGAGTCAAGAACCACCTCCTCTGAGATTTCTACTTGGGCTAAAATGGGTTGAATAATAAGAAAGGATAATAGAATAGAGAAAGAAAATAAGAATTAAACCTAATTACAGAACCAATAACTTTTCGCATAAATCCCTCATAATAAAATATAAGTCATTATTGAAACTCAAAAAGAGTGAATCTGTTTTTTGTTTACGGATACACTTCACTATAAATGAATATTCATATTTCAAATAAAGTTAAAAGATTGAGTAAAGTCAAATCATTATTAAAATATTTTTCTTGAAAATTTTTATCAACCAAATAAAAAAGGCGAGTCGTTAACGACCCGCCTAAAATTACCTTAAAAATT
>CAZPBT010000356.1:0-2021 GCA_964584555.1 uncultured Chitinophagales bacterium | reverse complement strand
AAAAACTTACCGGGTAAATCTGTTTGACCCTTCATGATTATATGTTTTTTTGATTAAAAATCCGCATCATTTTACCACCGTGGCTTTTCTGCTCGGCTGGTGCAACTAATGTTGCTCTTGATGCTTAATATCCTTGCAAAGATACAAAATATTTAAACAATTTTTTTGTACTCTGTCTCTCACTTTTCGATGAAGACGATGAAAACTGCATGAAAAATATACATATTGTTTCACGCATTAAATACTTCAGGTTGGTACTTTCTGACATCATTGTGGAAAAATTCCTATCAATAAGTGCTAATATCTGGCTAAATATGTTTATTTTTATCTCGGACATAGTATATTTTGTTTACAACCATATGATACGACATTATTGCTATGTATTTTTTATGTGTTTTGAAAAGATGTGAGATTAATTGATTATTGAATTTATTTAAATTAAATCCCTATGAAAAAATTAGTTTACTTATTCCTATTAATTTATTTTCCAACCTTTGGCCAATTCACTATATTTAATTCCCATAATTCAAATTTAAAGAGCAATTTTTGTTCAAGGTTGACCATAGATTTATTTGATAATCCTTGGATTGGTCATGCAGATATCGGAGCTTCTATTTACAAGGATAACAAATTCACAAATTTTAATAATACAAATTCTCCTTTAAATGGAGAATTCATTTCATTTTTGTTGCCAGATGAAGATAAAATATATTTATCTGAGTTTGAACATGGCATTTTTAAATTTGAAAATAATTTGTGGGAAAGGGTTATAGATATACCTGATTTTTCAATTTATGGAATGTTTAAACAACAAAACTCAAACTACATGTGGATTTCAACTAAGTATTCGGGTGTATTTAGGTATAATTTACAATCAAAGGAGATTGTAAATTTTAGTGGTTTTAACGAATTACCAACTAACTACACATTTAGAATAACTGGAGATGCTAAAGGACAAATTTATGTGGGGACAGGGTATGAAGGTGCAGTTAAGTATGATGGAACAAAATGGGAAGTATTTAATACAGAAAATTCAGGTCTTCCAAATGATGATGTTTATGCTGTTGCATGTGATAAAAATAACAATACTTGGTTTGGAACATTTGACGGTTTAGCTAAGTTAAATATAGATGGAACTTGGGAACTATATAATACACAAAATTCTGACCTTCCTGATAATTATATTAGAAATATTATTTGTAAGGATGAAATAGTAATTATTGCTACTGCACGTGGTGGGCTTGCCATTTTTAATACACTCAATAACAAATGGAAAGTCTTTAATACAAGCAACTCAAATATTCCTTCTGATCAAGTTTGGGATATTGCCTTAAATTCTAAAGGTGATTTATGGATTGCTCTATTAGAACACGGACTAGCTAAATTATCTAATATTTTTGAGAATCCTCTAATAGATTCTATGTCCACCATTATAAAAAAGCCGATTGTATTTTTCGATAATACAGATAGATCAATATATGTAACTGTAAAAGTTGAAAAAGATACGCACTATAGTCTATTTTTATTAGATGTTTTAGGAAAGAAGATTAAAGAGTTTGACTTCATTGGTTCTGGCAATCCTGAATTACAGAGAATTTCGGTTCAAAATTATCCTTCAGCTATTTACATTTTAGTCTTTAAAAATGGAAGTAGCGTACTATCTGAGAAATTTTTGATTTATGATTAAAATACCATTTGTCCTGTTAAAATTAATCATTTACATAGTTAAACCTTACTGCATGATTATTCGTTTATCACAAGCAGCCATGTTCCGGATTGTTTCCTGTCATTTCTTTTGATTGCCAGGTGTCCTTTCAAGAAATTCGTCATACAATAGTGTGTGCCTGCTCTCCAGGGGTATGTCCCAGCCTCTGATGAACAGTTTTTCGATCCTTGTTTTCATCTCAAAAGGGTCACCTGTGGCTACAAACAGATTGGCCACCTTACCTTTGTCTAGACTGCCGTATCTCTCCTGCACCCCGAAGATTTCGGCTGGTGTCAGGGTGATGGCTCGCCATTCT
>CAZPBT010000355.1:0-2032 GCA_964584555.1 uncultured Chitinophagales bacterium | reverse complement strand
TTAGAAAGAAAAGTATCTTTCTTCATTTCGTCTAAGATTTGCTGATGTAATTTGCGTGGATTTACAGGCATTAATACCATATCAATACCCGCTTTCAATGCTTTAAAATCGGCATCGGGAATCGTGGCTACTCCCAACATATTCATGGCATCGGTAATGGCTATTCCCTTGAATTGCATTTTATTTTTCAATAAGCCATTTACAATGTTCGCGCTGATAGTAGAAGGTTCGTTAAATGTATTCCAGTCCTGATTATTCTTAACAGCAATATGTCCTACCATTGTAAAAATTGGTTTGGATGCCTGATATACTGAATCGAAATTTTGAATTTCTTTCAACGCTCCGTTGATATAAACCAGATTTTTATGCGAATCGCCCATTACATTTCCATGACCCGGAAAATGCTTGATACTTGTTACAATTTGTTGTTCTTGAGTTTGCAAAATAAACTGATTCGAAAGATGAATGATTGCTGAATCATTTTTTCCGAACGAGCGATTATTAATCACAGCTGTATTAAATGCTTTATCAACAACGGGAGCAAAATTAATTTGTATGCCTGTTCTTCTCAAAGTAGCGATAATGGTATCGGTATATTGCCTCAAAAGTGAGTCATAGATCAATAAGTTTGTTTTGGGTACTTTGCTACTCCCAAAGTATTTCATGTTAAATAAAGACGGTTCACAGTCGCAGGCATACAAATTTTGGAGATGCTGCTGCAAAGAATCAAATTGATTTATCTGATTTTTTATCACTTCAAGCTGCCCTTTCAGAAAAACCACATTGCTGATAATGGTATCTTGTAATAGCTTCTTTGTTTTAGCAAACGTATAGACATTATCCGTTGAGCTCACTGCATACATAATAAGCTGTGCTGCCTTTTCTTTATCTGTCAGCTTATCAAATGCCGAATCTACTAGATTATCTAAATCATTATTTTCAGCATAAAAATCTGTTAATGTAAAACGTGCTTGTCCTTTCGCATAATAGCTCAATGCACATATGCATATCAAAATAAAACCATACCTCATATTATACGTCTAAAAGTCTTCTGTGATAATCTATCTGTCCGAGATGGTAAGAAAGATGTGTAAGCAAATGTAACAGCATATATTCTGTCGTCACTATTTGTCCATGTTTTTCTAACGGGAAATCAGCCTCTAACTGCTCTTGTGTAAGTTGATTTAAAACTGGAACGATGACCTGTATAGTTACATCTATTTTCTCGATTAAAGTTGCTCTCGGCACATTTTTGGAAGAAAATTCCAAATCTCGCTGGCGGATATATCCACTGTTTCCTAATGTAGCTCCAATAAAGTGATTCAAATTACCAATAAGATGTAAGCATAAATTGCCACCAGAATTGGAAATTTGATTTTCGGTCAGCCACATCTTATTTTCATCCTTATACAGCAGGATTTCTTCTTTGAGTTTTAATAAATCACGTTCAAATAATTCTGCTAAAGTTTTTGACAGCATATTACATAATTAAAATCCGGTTAGTAAAGCTTGTTTAATCTTCTTGTCTTTAGGGCGTTTGCCAACATACATCTCGAATAAGGCTTGTGCAAATCCAATGCCATTCTTGAGTTTACCTTCTTGTTTCTCATTTTTATACAAAAGCAATTCGCCTTTTTGTGTAAAATAAATATCAATACAATCTTTATAGCCGATTCCGATTTCTTTCAAAGTAGAAGTAATTTCTTCAATAGGCTCTTTCAATTCGGCATAATGACTGCTGCCCACGCTGTCTTTTATGCCATTGCGGATATTATCAATCACCAAATCGGTGGTGGCTAAGGGTGTAGAAATAATCATGCGGATAGCACGTTCAATGGAGCTATTGATAGCTATATCCTCATCTGTAATCGGACTTTCGGCATAAAGTGCAATAACATAAGTTTGAACAAAAAACTTTGAACGCACAGCTGCTCCGTTTAGCTGCAATTTCTTCTTATGCAGATTTATGGAAGGACTGATTTCTATTCCGGCTAGTTTCATAATACCAATTCTTAATCAAAGGTAAAGAAAC
>CAZPBT010000354.1:0-2042 GCA_964584555.1 uncultured Chitinophagales bacterium | reverse complement strand
CAATTATTAATCCATTGAGATAATTTTGAATCACCAATTTTGATTTGCTTAATATATTACTGATACGCTCATGTTTATCAACTTCAAAAATGGAGCTGATAAACTTTAACAATAGCGGTTTATAAAACAAAAACATAAAGGTATAAATCGGGATTAAAAACAACAAAACCAGCACGGATGTAACCGTAGATAAGGTAGTGCCTAATATCCCCGATAAGTTTTTAGAAGTATCTGTCAGTAGTTGACCGGCCTTTTGTACAAGTACCAGATACGAGATGTTTGATTTTAGTGAAAGCCAGTACAAAAATTTTTTGATAGCTATATCCAGTTGTATTTTTAATTGGGGCATAAACTCACTGAATCCGGTAAGTTGGTAAAAAAGGAAAAGACACAAGCAGGTAACTATTGTTATAGAAATGATAAGGACTAAAAAAACAGCAAGCGTACGGGGTATATTTTTTGCTTGTAAAAAATTAACGGCCGGATTGAGTAATATGGATAGTAATACAGCAAAAAACAAGGGCATCAGAATAGTTGCCCCGCAATACAGGAGGAGGCAAACAGCCAGAAGTATAAATAGAACTAAGGCGACTTTTCCAAGCGAAGCAAATTGATTTTCCATAAGGTTGAATTATTTGGCAACTATGTACGGGGTTGTTGATTTGATATATAAAAATTGCAGACAGCGGGAAGTAAGAGTGAAGCTTGGGGACGGAACCGAATCCTGAGTGAAGACTTTTGAAAATTTACTTTGTGTAACTTGCGCCGCTTGTCTGCATTATAATTTTATTGGTTTACGACAGATGCATAATACACTTCCTGTTGTTGGTTTGCATCTTCTTTTATTTCTTGATGAACTGTTTTTACGATGTTTTCTTGTTGCAACGTGTTTTTTTGTTTTTCAAAATAATGTAAGAAGTCTGTATAACTTTCATTCATCAAGAAGGTTACTGCTTCATCAAAAGTTTCTTGATGATTTTGCATTCTGTCGGCAATTACTTGTTCCGCTTCATTGGTATCCCAATTTACAGAAACACCCATTCTGTCGGTATATTGCATCAATCGGGAGGCGAGCTTTGCATGTTTGTTGATATAGCTGTCATAAGCTGTACTTAAACGTTCATTGTTTGATTTGATTTTACCCACTTCTGCAATGGTGAGCACTTTCATGTTTTTATCTGCCAATACAGAGATACAGTTTTTTTGCGTTTCAAAGCCAGGCTCATGAATAGTGTTTTCAAATCTTATAAGTTCACTAAAGTCTTCGTCTGTCATTTGAGAACTACTATTACAAGCTAATAATCCAATGAGTATAACTGCTGAAGTTAATAGGAACACAAATAAAGTGATGAAGTTGGCCGTTGTTTTCATAATAGTTCGTTTTGGTATTATTAATTTATTTTTCTTTCTTTTGATAGTACAAAGATGCCGGGATTCCTCGTTTTGTACCTTACATCATTATTTTCTAATGTTACATAATACAATGGTATTCAAATCAATTGCTTTTATTGTTTTCAGCGTATTGACTTTGTTTATCTTCTTTTTGCAGAATGATATGGTTAAAAGCCTGACCAATGACTAACTCATCTCCGATAAAGAAGTAGTTTGTAGAAAGATTATATGCTAAGTTATCATAGACCAAATCAATCTTATTATTTGTTGCTGACCATTTTCCTTTTAATGATTTGATAAGAATTCCATCTTCGCTGATGAAATCATGTTTGAATGTAGCGTTGTCGTAGAATGTAAATTCTTCCTTGCTGTAATTTAATTCAGGACGGCTTTTATAACCTAAATTATTTTTTGTCAGCATGGCACTGTTGTAATGTTTCCAGCTGCCGATTACAGGCGATGCTATTGCTTTTTTAGTTGGTTTTGCATGAGTGTTAAAAAATAGGCCAATAATTGCCAAAGTGCACAAGAGAGTAGAATATAATTTCTTTTTCATAATCAATTATTTTATACGGCAAAATTATCGTACATACCCAACAGACCGCTTATAGAATTATTACTGATTTTTATAAAAATCACAGATGGGGCTT
>CAZPBT010000353.1:0-2053 GCA_964584555.1 uncultured Chitinophagales bacterium | reverse complement strand
AGCAAATGTAAGGAAATTGCCCCTAAAATCCTTTCGTTAATATTTTAGTAACACAAATTGAATAAATGAGAAAAAACATTATTGAATATTGATTGGTTAGTAAAGATTGACTGTGCAAATAGTTTCGAAGCAGTATAAGTCGAAGACAGGTGTGTCACGATGCTTGTGGTACATTTATATCGAACAATAAATTTGTTTAATAGCAATGAATTGAGAAATTAATTTACGAATAACCGGCAAAAAATGCAGTTTAAAAAGATAATGCAGTTTTTGAAACAGAAAAAATAAAAAAGCACTTAGCGCCATTCCCAGATGCTTCGTTAAGTGTAGATTTATATAGCAGCGATGTATTTGCTCAAAACTAAATTACATTCATAATATCCGGTTAAAGCAGGTTTATGCAGTTTGCCGGAAGAGTATGTATATTCGAGTGCGAATTATTATGAATTGAACAAAAGTAAATGGGATTTTATAGCCAACTATGATGAATTATAAGGTATTTTTACGGTATGGTAGCCGGCAGGTGATAACACCTTGCGAGGGCGAGGTAATATTTAATATTTTATTATGATGGATTTTCTTTATAGTACTCTTTATATTGGTTGTATTATTAATAATTGCGGCTTTATTTAAGGATTGGCTAAAATTTAATTTATACTACAAAAGTAGATATGATTTATTTGATTTCCTAAGTTACAAGTATAGTTTAAAGAATATTTTTGATTTTGACAACAAAGATAAAATTGATAAAATAAGTAATGATAAAATAATATTTATATCAAATATACAAATAATTTTATTGATTACATTTTTACTCTTATCTGTTTTGCATCAATTCTTTCTATCCCCATCTAGTACAAGATTTCTATGACAAAAACAAATTATTTTTGGCTAAACTAAAAATTCTATGTCTCTATGCGGTAAAAATTATAAAACAAAACGCACAAGAAGTTAGCTGAATATTTTAGAATTTAACTGAAGGTATTCATATCTGTATTCCAACCCTTAAATCTTAACAATAAAGCATTAAATAATTCCCTATTTTTACCCGCTTTTTTAAAAAAATGAAAACAAACATAAAATTACTGGCAGAAATCTGCGAAGTGGCTGGTGCTCCGGGTTTTGAACAACGTGTTCGGGAGTTGGTAGTTAAAAACTTAGAAGGTCATGTTGATGAAATTCAAACTGACAATTTGGGAAGTGTTTATGCAATAAAGAAAGGTAAAGACTCCTCTAAGCGGGTAATGATTGCTGCTCACATGGATGAAATCGGATTCATTGTGAAATATATTGACGAAGGTGGTTTCCTGCGTTTTCATACCTTAGGTGGCTTCGACCCGAAAACATTGACAGCACAACGTGTGATTGTGCATGGCAAAAAAGATTTAATCGGTGTGATGGGATCAAAACCCATACATATCATGACGCCAGAAGAAAGAGGGAAACCTGTGCAAACGTCAGAATATTTTATCGACTTGGGTTTGCCTAAAGAAGAAGTTGTAAAATATGTATCAGTAGGTGATGCGATTACCCGTGAAAGACATTTGATTGAGATGGGCAATTGCGTTAACTGCAAATCCATTGATAATCGTGTGGCAGTTTATATTTTAATAGAAACGCTGAAAATGCTGAAAGATTTTCCTTATGATGTTTATGGTGTTTTTACCGTTCAGGAAGAAGTAGGTATTCGCGGAGCAAATGTAGCTGCACATAATATCAATCCCGATTTTGGTTTTGGTTTGGATACTACTATTGCCTATGATTTGCCGGGTTCCAAGCCCGAGGAGCAAGTTACTAAATTAGGCGAAGGTACAGCCATTAAAATTATGGATGCATCTACCATTTGCGATTACCGAATGGTACAATATCAAAAAGATATAGCTGTAAAATACAAGATAAAATGGCAACCCGAAATATTGCCAATGGGTGGCACGGATACGGCAGGTATACAACGTATGGGCAAAACCGGAGCAATAGCCGGTGCTATTTCCGTGCCTACCCGACATTTACATCAAGTTATAGAAATGGCGCACAAAGAAGACATCGAAGCATC
>CAZPBT010000352.1:0-2057 GCA_964584555.1 uncultured Chitinophagales bacterium | reverse complement strand
AGAAAAGGTGTAAAGGCTGCTGTTAAAGATGCTTTTGATGAGGAAGAAAGTATTGATGAATGGATTGAAAATAATAATGATGAGTTAGAAGCATTGTCAAGTATTTGTAGCCTATACAACGAAACTAACTTGCACCAATACGCTACTGGTCAATATAACCACTTAAAAGAAGATAAAAATGGATAAACAACTTTTTATAAAATCAATTGAAGCAATACAGGAACAAATTAAATATGATATTTCTGTTTCTGAAAATTTAGGCAAAGCGTTTCCCGAAAGTTTTACTGCTAATCTATTACCTAAAAATCATTACTTGCAAAATGCTTTATTAGAAGTTTTGCAAGTCGCAATGAATGATACTGCACTTTGTCCAATGGGTCAAAGTTGGATTGAGTATTTCTGTTGGGAATTAGATTTTGGACAAGAAAACTATCGTTTAAAAGTTACAGATAATGGTAAAAATATTCCAATGTCAAATGCTGGTGAACTTTGGGATTTTCTAAATAGCCGATAACGGGCCGCGTATTGGCGATGGGCGGGATTTTTAGCACAGGCGTTGATACGAGGAACGGACGTTGAGTTTTGCACTTCCGTTGACACGAAGCCGTTCAGCCCGCCTATTGCCAATACGATGTTACCTGCTGTGTTTATTCTTCGTCTTTTGTGTCAATTATAAATTTTTTCGTGTTTTCAATTTTTAGTTTTACGCTTTCGTGTTCTACACTTTTATTATCCATTGAAAATACTCTGTCAATGTCCCTTAACACATTAGCTAAGGCTGTATCATTTAGTGGTGTTTTTTTGATTTTGAAAACATATTCTTCGCTATTTCCTGTTTTGTATGGGACTTCATATTTTGTTGTCATTTCTGTTATGAAATCAATTTGGTCGAAATTTGTCAAATCGTCAATTATTGATTGGTCAATTACTGTTCCTGCCCAATTCTGACTTTCGGCTTTTAAATGAGCATCGACAATACCTTTACCATAAACGCATTGTACGGAATATGAACCACCTTCTGAATTTATGTGTCGTCCTGTTGCTTCTTTTATTTTTCCTTTTAAAATAGTTCCTCTTAGTGGGAAGTTGTATCCGATTTCTCTCCAATTAAACTCATAGGCAACATTTATAAGTTCTTTTAATGAATCCAATTGGCAATCATTTGTCCAAACGATTACAGTATCGGAAATATTTAAGCAATTCAACTTTGACCTCGAAACATCCGCTATGATTACTCCGTTTCTTGGTCCTTTGTATTTACCTTGTCCTAAACATATTTCAATATCTCTAAAAATATGTCCCATTCTTCTCATTAAAGTAACGTCTTCATTGTTTTGAATGAACTCCTTGAACCCCATAAAATCAAAATATGCTAAATAAACTTCTTTCATAAGTTTCCTAATTACTGTTTAATAATCTGAAAAATCAATTGTTCCTTCCATATATCCTTTATAGATTGTTATGTCAAGATTTTCTGGAATTATTTTTACGGTAAACGCTACTCCTTGTGGCTTGTAAATTTTAATTACTTGAACTTTTGCAGTTCCCTTTTTATTATCATATGTATTGATGTAACGCCAATTAAAATAGAAAATATCAGCTTCATACGTTTCGTATGTTTCTCTCTTCTTTTGGTTTTCTATTGAATACATTGGACCGTAGCTTTGAGAATTGGATTTTGGCCAAACATTTGCCATATATATCAGTCCATCATTGTCGCTTGTATAGAATACGGTATATGCTTTGTTTGATAATAAAGTAGGTGTTACATCAACACCATTCATTGTTGCATCAGTAATAATAAATTTAGCCAAAGTTTCCTGTCTTTGTGCAAATACGCCATTTACGGTCAAAACCAAAAGGACGAGAATTAAGTAGAATTTACCTTTCATTTTAATGATTATTTTATGCCTACTCTAAATCGGTTTTCAGCTTTCCCCGTTTGTCCTACAAATGTCAAAGTGTCAAACAGTGTCATTCCGATTTTTTTTTGCACGGACTGTCGTTTAACATTGCAGGTAACGGTTTGCGGCTTGGCGTAGTGGCGGATTTCGGAG
>CAZPBT010000351.1:0-2077 GCA_964584555.1 uncultured Chitinophagales bacterium | reverse complement strand
AATCAACTATTTTATCAGCTTATTTTTCTTAACCCGAACTCAGGTTATAATTATAAATTGTTGTTTGGATCTAATCAGCTTAGGTAGTCAAACAAAAAAATAGTATCAACTTTGGCGATTCCTCTATTATTATTTTCAGTTAAATTCTAAAATATTCAGCTAAAATCATGTTGTTACTTTTTGATGCCAAAAAGTAACCAAAAAGCATTTGCAATTTTTATCCGCCAATTGGCGGATAAAACCGAAGCTAAAATCAAAAAAGCAACAACTATAGCCATGTTGATTTTTGATTTTACTTCTATTCCGAAATAATCGGAACTGTGTCTTTCACAAACCTAACTCTTATGCGGTCTGGTTATATATTTAATTTTGTATTTTTTGTGCTAATCTTAGCCGAATTAATTTGAACCTAAATTAACTATACAAACTAAATGCTGTTCATTTTAGAACTTAGCTTTATATGCTTACCTCATTTTTTGTATAGTAAGCTTTGTTAATTCTAAAAATCCTATGCCTCCATGTGGTTAAAATTATTAATCAACCGCACAAGATTTTATTATAATAACGGAATATCGATAAACAATTTCACGTTGCCGTCAGCTGCCCTTGATTCGTCTTTCATCTGGTTTAATTTCGGAATATCATTAGTGATGATGAGGAAATAGTAATCGTCCTGCAACAAGCTTTTCTTCGTGTCGTAGTAAGGGTCGCCGTCATAAGAGTTGATAACCGTTACTTTACATTTATGTGTTTTGTTGTAATAAGATGCAATGCCTCGTAAAAGTGTATCTACATTTTTAGGCGAACCTGCCACCATTATCGGGTATAAAATCCGTTCAGAAAGTGCCAGCCTGTCAATCAGTTTAAAGAAGCCTTGCGGGTTCTCTAATTTCAGGGCAAAATACTCTCCCCAGTTGATAGCAAAACACACGGCATCCATATCGCCTTTTTCATCAGGCACCATAAATACTTTAGATGATTTTGAATAAGCAAGCACTTTATCTATTATATCAAAAAACTCTTCTTCTGTATTAATATGATACAAGGCGTAATGTTGTTTTTGGCTGCGCAATTTCTGATAATATTGCTTTAGCTTTTCGCGGTCGTGGGTGATGTCCACACATTTTTTGAAATCGTCTTTTTCACCAAATACTTTATTGATGAGCGTATTGTTTTTAAATGCCCATTTTTCGTAATGCTTTTGATATAATTTGGTATTCAATTCCAATGCTTCGTTTATCGCCTGATTTTCTTTACCCATGGCACCATAAGCAAAGGCAATGTTTTTATCCGAGTCCACGATACTGTGCATCACGGAGAACATCAGTGTAAATATTTTTTTACGGCGATAGATTTTGCGGTTGTTTTCTACTCGCTCACTCACGCGCAACATATTATAATAGTAGCCATCAAAACGCTCGCCTTCGTGATAGACATCTATACGGTTAACATGCACATAGCCTACTACGTTAAACTCTTTATAACCTTCTGCATTTTCTTTTTGCGGGTGCAATACAATTACGACCAGAGCATTGTTGTTGATAGACAATACCGAATCGGGGAAGTTGTGAAAATGAGCCTGAAAGGTAAAATTGCCTTGTCCTTTTTCGTTGATATGTTTTTCGGGAACGGAGATAATATCCTGGCACTGATGAAAGAAATAATTGGTATCAGGTATATAACCCAGTACTTTCAGCACATCACCCATATTGGGCAAAAAGTTGATATCGGTAACAATAATTTCTAAGGGTTCTTCAAAAATATCGTAAGAGTCGATATCTATTACTTTGTATGTAATAGTACCTTGGGCATCTTTTTCGACCAGTTTATAGTTTCTTTTTTGCATGATAATCGATTAAGTGGCAAAAATAGGCAGTAAATGAAATTTATCCATTTTGTTTGAACATATTTAACATGAAAAACGTATCATTTTCAGCTTTTTATAAAAAAATACCGATTTATAAGTATGAATCTGCTTGTCATAAATAGGGAGTAAACTTCTTATTACAAGGTTGTTACATCACCTTATACATTTTGCCGGGCAATGTCTGGATGCAGTTTTTCATTTCGAGGGTGA
>CAZPBT010000350.1:0-2093 GCA_964584555.1 uncultured Chitinophagales bacterium | reverse complement strand
GTATTGCAGGGTGCTTTGCCACTAAGTCTTTTTTCTACATAGTTAACATCAATCCATACGCTCCTGTCAATTATTTCATAAGCTGTAGTATCGTTGGGTTTCATCTTTTTCAGATACCATTTTTTATCAAATGGACAACTTGAATTGCTTGAAGGAGGTAAAATTATGGTTGAAACGGGTGCAGTAGTAGCCGGAATTTCTGCAGCATCAAAAATCTTTTCTTTTTTCAATACTTTTACAAAGGTATAAATGGGCAATGTTTGTTTCACCTGAGGATTCTCAACTTTTCGCTCTTGCACTAAAATAGTTTGCCGATAGCCGCGCTCGAAAGAAAATCCCGGAATAGCCTGATAGAAAATCTCAAATGTTTTATCTCCTTGTTTCTTTATCAGCAGACAATTTTTTTCTGCTACATTTTCGCATGGAACTTGTTCTTCATTAATAATCAAAGTTGTTATTTTCTCATTATCCCCATTTTTTGTATTGATGTCTTCTTTTATTAGGGAGGATGCATTTGACTCCCCTAATTTTATCCCATTCTTTGATTCAATCTTAATCAGCACATATTTATAGATAGATTCTGATGCAGAGATGGGAGGCGTTTTTAGTTGCTTTTTTACCCAAAGGGAGTATTCGTTTCCCGGCTCAAAATTAAATCCATCAATATTTTCATTGAAAATTTCGTATTCTTTCTGGTTCTCTTTTTTCACCAAAAAACAATTCTTAGCTGCATTTGCTTCGCAAGGTACAGTCGCAGAACTTACATAAAACACTTCCACACCAACAGGTATTTTTTCAGTTTTTGCTGATGATGGTTTTGGCGTTTTTTTATACTTGCTTACAGACTTGTTGGTTGATTTTTTCCCTGTTTTTTGAGCTGCCATTGCCGGTGACAGGATGATAATATTCATCAATAACAAGAGTGCTGTGATGAAGAGTTTCGATTTTTTCATGTTTATTATGTTTAATTATTAATTTATTTATTACTCAGAATGAGTGAATTGGTGTTGCTGTATCATTATACCACAAAAAACAATCCAAAAATCCCGACCATGCAAAATTATAGCAGTATCTTAACAGATGCGTTATATAATTTCTCAAAATCCTTAGATAATTTTAAGATAAAATTGAAAAAATCATGTTCATTAATATAAACCAAGGGGTTTGCTTTCATGCCTATGAAAAAAATTAGTTTGTTAATGCTGTTGCTTGTCGCAATATTTGTTATGGTTCTTATATTAAGACCAGACAACACGCTAAAAAAAGAGCAAGTAAAACGTGAGTATGCACAACCCGATTCTAAGTTTCTAAATTGGAACGGAACGGAAATTCATTATACAGTGGATGGTACAGGTTTCCCTGTTTTGATGATACACGGTTTTGGCAGCAGCAATTGGGATTTTTATCTGTTAGATTCTTTGCTGCGTGATAAATATCGCATTATTCGCATAGATATGCCCGGTTTTGGCTTGTCTGATTATCCTCAAAACAAAAAAGCCTATCAGGATATTTTTTCCACCTATAATAGCTACTTCGATTTCTTGTTAGATACCTTGCATCTCGATTCTTTTTATGTAATGGGTAATTCATTGGGTGGCATGTTTGCCTGGAGTTTAACCAACAGACATCCTCAGAAAGTAAAGAAATTAGTATTGCTCAACAGCGCAGGATACGAGATGGATAAGGTTATTAAAGAAGCAAATGCTGATGCATTCAGGAAAGGATATGTGCGTTGGTTTTTGCAAAAAGGCATTCCCAAGTTTTTGATACGTGACGGTATGGACCGTATATGTTATAACAGACCTGAAATTTACAGTTTTCAGGTAGAGCGCATGTGGAAATACTGGAACAGGGAAGGGAACTTGCAACATATTATGCGCATGGTCAATTATGATCATTATATTCCATCAGCAGAGATTAAGCAGATACAATGCCCTACCCTGATTTTGTGGGGAAAACAAGACCAGATAGTATCGGTGCGTTATGCCGATTCATTCCATCACGATATTAAAAACAGCCAACTGATAATTTATGATTCCTGTGGACATGTACCCATGATAGAACGCCCGCTGGATGTGGAAAGGGATGTGTTG
>CAZPBT010000349.1:0-2108 GCA_964584555.1 uncultured Chitinophagales bacterium | reverse complement strand
AAAAGACTTGCGCAATACCTGTACCAAATATGCCGAGCAAGAGCAAATATTTCAGTGAGTGCCAGGCTTTTCCGAAATTTGTAAATAATAAATGAAATGCCCCGGAATACCATAAATAAATAAATGAAAAGAACGCTACAAATGCATATTGCCACAAGGCAATCACTACCGGATTGTTTTGCTGAAATCCTGCTTTGAAAGTATTGGCATTTAATCCATAACATACCGTTGCCAACAAGGGGAGCAATACGTACCAATTGATAGAATGAATACCTTTTTGTTTGGATAAAACAATAATAATTGCCCCGACAAACCCCAGAAGTACCCCGGCAATTTTATTTCTGGTAAGTATCACGCCAAAAAACAAACCACCGATAAGCAATGCAAAAAGCGGTGTTGTAGAATTCATAATGCCCGAAAGTGCACTGTCTATTTTAGTTCCGGCCACGCAAAAGCAAATGGCAGGAATCATATTTCCAAATAAGCCCAAAAGTGGCACAGTTTTCCATTGCTGTTTTTCTAAACGCAGATTTTTAGCATGAATAAAAAACATGGGTGTTAAGGATAAAAATGCAATCGTCATACGAAATGCCGCTACCTGTACAGGTTCAAAAACCTCCAGCCCTTTTTTTATAAAAAAGAAAGAAAAGCCCCAAATGGTGGAAAGCCCGATAAATACAGCCCAGTCAAAAGCGGTAATTCGTTTTTCCGGTTTTTGAATTAAAGGCATATCAAGTACATCTTCTTTCACGTTGCAAAGGTAATCCATTTCACACCGAATGTATATCTCATGTAGTTCAAAATTGTTTGTAACAAGATTTATAACTTGAAAAATCTTCCCCTCCATGTTTAGGAGGGGCAGGGGGTGGTAGAATAGCAAATTTCCACGTTGAGGATAAAGTGATTTGTGTGAAATCATTTTCATTGTCTTAATCCTTAATATGTTTACAGTTATTTATCCATTTTCTTAGTGTAATTTACTACTGCCCTGGAATGCTGCTGAAACAAGTAGTATTTGGCAGAGTTTTTGTATCTTGTTTGGTATGAAAAAGCTGTTTGCAATTTTTATACTATCCGCTATTGCCTATTGTGCAAGTGCTCAGGAAATCAGTGTGCAAAAAATTGAAGGACTAAAGGCAATGTATAACCGCAATAATGATACTACGTATATCGTCAATTTTTTTGCTACCTGGTGTCGTCCTTGTATGGAAGAAATGCCTGTACTCAAAAAGTTTATTGAAGAACATCAAGCTGAAAAAATCCAATTTATATTTGTCAGTTTAGACGGAGGTGGAGCAATGACCAAACTCCAGAAATACATTAAAAAACAAAAAATCACAGTGCCTGTAATTCTGCTGAATGAAAGCAGTGATTTCTCCTGGCTGCCTTATATTGACAAGCGATGGCAAGGCAGTATTCCCGCAACAAAGGTGGTGAATGCTACTAAAAAAGTAAATGCATTTTTTGAAACTCCACTGGAAAAAGGTCAACTTGAATACTATCTGAAACAATTAGGTTTGTAAGTTTGTCGTTAAGTCAATTTAACGGAAAAAACCTGAATTCGGGTTAAGGAAAAATAAGGAAAAAAGATAGTTGATTTCTCATTTTTCCTCCAACTTAACAAGGAGGAGGAATTAAAAAGAGGTGGTTGCTTATAATAAAATCAACTATTTTTAATTTAAAACACTTAGCCCAAACTCAGGTGAAAAAGAAATTGACAAGTAAAAAGACATTTAGGCAGATAATAATAACAGCTATTATCCAGGCTAAAATCTTGGTCAATGGTTTGTTGACAAATTTCCCCATCAAGGTTGTATTTCCTGTAAACCGGATTAAAGGCACAACGGCAAAACTCAACTGCATAGATAAAACCACCTGACTGAATACCAACAATTTTCCTGTACCACTTTCGCCATAATAAACAGCTACCACCATTGCCGGAATGATAGCAAGCAAACGAGTAATTAAGCGACGAAGCCAGGGTCTTAGTCGTAAGTTGATAAACCCCTCCATGACAATTTGCCCCGATAAAGTTCCTGTTAAAGTCGAGTTTTGCCCGGAGGCCAATAAGGCAATTCCAAATAATACAGAAGCCAGCTTGTTGCCCA
>CAZPBT010000348.1:0-2137 GCA_964584555.1 uncultured Chitinophagales bacterium | reverse complement strand
TATCACCCGAAATAAAAGACAAGATTTACCAAAGATGGAAATTTACTTTTGACGAATGGGGATATGCAAAGTGAATGATTAATTATAAATGATTAATTATGAATTTTAAATTTATTTAATAATCTACCGCGAACGTATTTAAGCATTCATTACTTTCTTCAGCAGTTAAACAACCAGTTCTCTATAATTTTTTTCCCAACAGGAGTCATTACACTTTCGGGATGAAACTGTACTCCCCGAACATTTAATCGCTCGTGTTTTACAGCCTGCACTATTCCATCATCATCAACTGCTGTAATGATTAGCGGTGAAACAACATGTCTAATCGCCCAGGAATGATAGCGACCACTTTGAAAATTTTGCTCAATAGTATTAAACAGAACATCATCATAAATGAGCTTTGTATTTTTTGCTTTACCGTGTATCACATTCCCCACATTATACAGCTCGGCACCAAAAACTTGTCCTATAGCCTGATGCCCTAAGCATACGCCCAAGATGGGTTTGCTTTCTGCATAAGTGCGTATGACATCCAGCAATATGCCTGCTTCTTCAGGAATACCGGGGCCGGGCGATAAAAGCAACTTTTCATATTTGCCCACTTCTTCGATACTAATCTTATCATTTCTGAATACGTCGCATGCTGCGCCAAATCCTTTAATATAATGCGCCAAATTGTAGGTAAACGAATCGTAATTATCTAAAACTAAAACTTTCATTCGTATAAAAATAAACTAAATTCGGCTATATCGTTGTTATTTGATTATTAAACAGTACCTGTTATTATATTATTACAGTTATCTACCGGATTGGAATAAAATTTGAATAAAATTCTTGCATTATTTCTAAAATAGTAATAGTTTAATGAGCGATAGCATTTTATAATCAAAAAAATCTTTCTGACCAATATGTACTACGGCGAAACCAGATTAAATTCTCCCAAATGGCTTTATACCAAGCATCTGCAAACAATTGTACCTAATATCTATCGGGAAGTAAACGGCGTAAGTTATAACAGGGAACGCATTACTACCTGGGATGATGATTTTCTGGATTTAGACTGGAGTTGTGTGGGCAGTAAAAAGGTAGTTATTATTTCGCATGGTTTTGAGGGCAGCTCAAGCCGTGTATATGCAAGAGGTTTAGTGAAAATTCTCAATGCACATGGCTTTGATGTTTGTGCCTGGAATTTCAGAGGTTGCAGCGGTGAAGACAATCTGCAATACTATGCCTATCACTCCGGTAAAACGGAAGATTTGAATTTTGTAGTAGAACATGTTTTGCAAAAAAAAGCGTATGAAGAATATCATCTCATTGGTATTTCTATGGGCGGCAACATGCTGATGAAATATCTCGGTGAAGAAAAATGGGAATCCGTTCATACTATTACTTCTGCCGTTGCCGTGTCGGTGCCTATGCATTACGAAACTACATTTCCACATTTAATAAAAGGATGGAATCAAATCTATGAAAGGCGGTTTACCAAACAAGTAAAAGAAAAGGTAAAAAATAAAGAAGCACGTTTTCCTAAAGCGATGGATTATAAAAAAATTGCTGCGGCTAAAAATTTATGGGAATTTACGGAATTCTGCATCGTGCCAAATCACGGTTTTAAAAACGTACATGATTATAATTTGAAAGTGCAGGCATCTGCTTACATACATCAAATAAAAACACCAATACTGCTGATACAGGCAGATAATGATCCGCTATTGACTAAAGAATGTTATCCCATTGCTTTTGCTAAAAAATCGAAATTTTTCAGTTTGGAAATTACCATAGGAGGTGGGCATGTAGGCTTTTGTGAAGATATTAAAGCAGAGTATAACTGGTTAGAAAAACGTATTGTAAGTTATTTCACATCAGGAGATACCATACATCATCTACATGTAAAACACGAAGAGTAGTTTAATTTTGAATGATTAATGTTGAATGATAAATGCTCAATGTTGAATGATACGATGTACCAATGTACTAATAACCAATAACTAATGACTAATGACCAATCACCAATGACTAATCTCTATTCACCAATCACCAAAAAACTAAGTAGGCAATGGTGTTTGTGTAGCCATGAAATTACCGGCTGACTTAAACAACAATTTTCCTTCGCTGTTATAAATTCTGGCTTCGGCAT
>CAZPBT010000347.1:0-2163 GCA_964584555.1 uncultured Chitinophagales bacterium | reverse complement strand
GTTTGTGTTTTCTATACGGTCGGCAGTTTGTTGGTTGCAAACCAACAAAGGGAGGGGGGTAAAAAAGTAGAAAAATATAAAATGCTATTTTATTTCTGATTAATCTGTTTTTGAAAATAATCCGGCAATGCAGTAATGGCAACAGCCAACTTCTCTTTACATGCTTTTTTCTCAGATTCATCGTTAATATAATAGATATAATTTCGATACAGAAAATAAAAAAGCAGTCGGTTGTAATTGTCTAATGCCGGATTTTTAATGGCAGACAAAATTATCTCTTCAACTTCTATCTTATTTTTAGTTTCAGAAAGCGCTCTTCCAACACGATTGATACTTCCAAAATAGTGGTTCTCTGCAGGTTTTTCATATCGCAGACAAGTACCTAAAATAAGATCGGTTACATTAATATTTAACTCTTCCAATTCCTTAATATAGGTGTTTCTTTTTCCCCACGCATAACTGCCATCCGTAATTCTGTCAAATCTGTCATTCATGATATCTAAATGAGCTATTAAGAAAACTTCCCAATTGAAAGTTTCAGCAGCCAAAAGCGCAATATTTACAGCATGTTCTCTTGGTCTGCTATCCTGACTACAAAATCCAACCACATGAGTAGATCTCATCTTATCCAGTAATTTCTGTTTTTTCGCTAAAGACAAAGTAGTCCAGTTATTAGGTAAATCTACCCATCCATCTTTTAAATTTTCTTTGAATTTTGTGGCGGATGTATCTATTAAACAATCAGCATAACCAATCATTAATGCATACTTTGCAGGTATCAAAGTACTACTAAAATTATTCGGAAAGTAAAATGCTTTAACATTCTCATTCGAGTAACTCGTTTTTTCACTGTATTCAGAAAGCCATGTATTTTTAAAGTCTTTATCATACAATGAAAGCTCTTCGGAATTAATGTTAAAATCATAATCACTTGAAAGATTAAACTCTGAAAATGAAACTATTTTTTTGTTTTCATAATTTGTATATCTGCTTTTAATAACAAGAATATTCTTGTCAATCACAGCATCCGGATATTTATTGCAGAAATCTTCAAAAGATATGTTTTGCTCCATATCTTTTTTTGCTTGTTTAATATTGCCTGTATCAAGCGATATTAGATGCGCAACTACTTGTTGTATGGAATAATACGATTTACTATTATCACAGATTTTAAATTTCAAGTTTAATGAATCAGCAATATAGCTGAGCTTGCTCATCGCTTGTTCGCTGTAAATTAGTCCGTTTTTATATAATTTGAATTCTTCATCTTGGCAAAAAGCAAAGATGGTACACATCAAAAATGATAATAAAGTGATAAGTTTTTTCATAAGTATTCAAATATCTATTTTTTTGACAAAATTGCTATTTAATACAATTAACCAAATACTATAAGAAAACGTAATTTAACGAATTTTAGTATGTTTTAGTAAATTTATTTAAAACCCTTAGCCTTGACAGGTGTTTAGCTGAGCGCAGGCATTAGCGGTGGAAGTGTCGCCCGACTGTTTCTTGGTTGCAAACCAACCAACAAAGCAAAATGTATTGCAAAACAATCCTACTATTAAATTGTGTTTTAGAATGTCGGCAGAATTTATAGATGAAATTTTTAATTTAGCACCATTCAAATGAGAAATAAAACATTAATAATACTCTATGTCTGTATTTTTTTTGTGGGTTGTAAAAGCAAACGACAAAAGGAAATTGAATATTTTTTAACTAAAAATGATTATAAATTTTGGGTTCATTATCAATATATATCAGATTTTGATTTTCTTAGTAAAAAGGAAAGATGTTATTATAAGAATGGCGTTTATGAAAGATGTTACTTAAATGAGGAAGAAAAAATAAGATTCTTGTATGGAAATCCATTTGGTAATGATGTTATTCCTATACATAAAGATTATCAATGGAAATTACAAAATGATAGTATCATAGAATTTAATGGAGAAAGGAATAAAATAATTTTAGTTAATGATAGTATTTTTAAATACGTAAATATACTGACAAAAGATACTTTTGTTGAATTTAAAAGCCAATATCAAGAAATTGAAATTAAGAAATAATATCTTTCATCGCCTTTGACAGGTGTTTAGCTGAGCGCAGACATTAGCGGTGGAAGTGTCGCCCGGCAGTTTGTTGGTTGCAAACCAACAAAGGGAGGAG
>CAZPBT010000346.1:0-2187 GCA_964584555.1 uncultured Chitinophagales bacterium | reverse complement strand
TATTTTGTTAATTAAATGAAGAATGATTGTAGAATGCTTAATTTTAAACATGAAATACATTCTTTACTTGCTGTTGACCGGCATGCTTTTCACTTCGTGTTCCTGCAATAAAAACGACAATAACACCTCTCAGCCTACTTATTTTTATTACTCGTCAGAGGCTGAATTTATTGCCAATAATTCCGGACTTTCAGATACTGCCATTTTAGGAAAGAAAATATTTTTCGATAAAAACCTGTCTGAGCCGGTGGGCATCAGTTGTGCCACTTGCCACTCTCCAATGAATGGTTTTTCTGATCCTGACCATGAACAATTTTCTTCCGGGGTGAATGGTCATAAAGGAATGCGCAATGCCAATGCTATCAGTTATATGGTATTTGCTCCCAATCGTTCTCCTCAGCTTGTGAGGGGAATTACAGAAATGACCGGCGGTTTTTTTTGGGACGGAAAAGCTGAGTTTTTAAATCAGCAAGCATTGTTTCCTATGATTAATCCTGACGAGATGAACAATCCGAATTTTGCTTCTATTGCTAATAAAATAAGCCATTCATCGTATTATAACGATATGGTTTCCGTATTTGGTGCAGATAATCTCGTTGACAGCCAAACTATTGTTTTTGCTGCCGTTACAGCTTTACAAAGTTTTGAACAAAGTTTTCAGGTAAATACCTTTACAAGCAAATACGATTTTTATCTAAGAGGAAAAACAAGCTTAACAGGACAGGAGCTTAGGGGGTTGAATTTATTTAATGACACTACAAAGTCAAAATGTAGTTTATGCCACAGAAATGAGCCTACTGCTTATGCATCCAATCACAATATATTATTTACAGATTACAGCTATGAAAATTTAGGCCTGCCAAAAGCACTCTCACAAATGGGGTTGCCTACAGATAGCGGCTTGGGAAAATTTGAATGGGATGACCCATTGGAGGTTGGTCGGTTTAAGACACCCACATTGCGCAATATTGCTTTGACTGCTCCCTATATGCACAACGGCATTTTTACGACATTAGAGGAAGTTCTGGATTTTTACAATACCCGTGATGTAAATTCCGCTTTTGTGCCGGAATATACGCCCACCATGAACCATGAAGATTTGGGAAATCTGCATCTTACGGATCAAGAAAAGCAAGATATTATTGCCTTCCTGAAAACATTAAGTGATGGCTATAAGCCGTAAGCTTAAGCTTCTTCGTTAAGAATTATATCAAAGTCAACCAGCTCTACAAACACATTTACGCGCTCTTCGATATCGCTACGGGTTATTTCTTTCAACCTCGTAGGTCCAAATTTTTCCACACAAAAACTTGCCATGGCGGAGCCGTAGATAACGGCACGTTTCATGTTTTCAAATGAAACATCTTCCGTTTTAGCTAAATAACCCATAAAACCGCCCGCAAATGTATCGCCTGCGCCTGTAGGGTCAAAAACTTCTTCTAATGGCAGAGCCGGAGCGAAGAAAACTCTGTTGCCATGAAACAATAAAGCACCGTGCTCGCCTTTTTTAATAATCAGATATTTCGGTCCCATCGCTCTTATTTTATTCGCCGCCTTTACCAAGGAATATTCATTAGATAATTGCCGGGCTTCTTCTTCATTTACAATTAACAGATCCACCATTTTTAATACATTATGCAAAGCATCCAATGCTATTTGCATCCAGAAGTTCATGGTATCCAATGCAATCAACTTAGGTCGTTCATGCATTTGGCTGATAACTTTAGCTTGTAAGGTAGGGTCTATGTTGCCTACCAACAAGAATTCTGCGGTTTTATATTTTTCAGGTAAAATGGGATCGAAGTCAGCCAATACATTCAAGTCGGTTACAAGTGTGTCGCGCTGGTTTAAGTCCATGTGATATTTACCACTCCAGAAAAAAGATTTTTCACCTTTTTTTACTTGCACACCCTCCAGGTCAGTTCCAACAGATTGTAAATATTGAAGTTCTGACTGATCGAAATCATCACCTATCACACTCACTAACTGCATGTTATCCGTAAAATGCCCGGCTGACTGACAAATATAATTTCCGGAACCGCCTGTGATTTTATCTGTTTTTCCGAAAGGTGTTTCAATGGCATCAAATGCAACTGTGCCGACAACTAAAAGACTCATGTAAAAAAATTTGTACAAATATTGCATATTTATTTTGAATAGCCTATTTTTGCAGTCCAAAAAACAGAA
>CAZPBT010000345.1:0-2199 GCA_964584555.1 uncultured Chitinophagales bacterium | reverse complement strand
CCATCTCCTAATATAGGTTCCCATACGGCTACCTGCAAATCCAAATCGTCATCAACCCCCGGAGACCCTGATGGAGCAGATTGCGCCGTTATTCTTACAGAACCTGACAATGGTGGTTTAAATCTGAACCAAACATCTCTGTCTAATGGTTGAGAGAAATCTGCCCTCCACTGAATATCCGGTGTTGCACAGAAGTTATCAAATAATCCAGGTCCGTTTCCATTGGCATTACTAGTAGGGTTAAGTGTCCCTCCATTCGGAACTGTTCCTAAATCGATAGCACCGCAAATAGTATCATTAATTGGCGCGCCGCCTATACCTGGAGCTGTTGATATTATATTATCAGTATTATCGAAAGTCCATTGACCTTCATAACATGTAGAAATTGCTCCCGCATCTGTTACTTGTACCCAATAAGTAGTATTTGGTTCAGGGCATTTTAATCTGAACATATCTAAATAACAAGGTGCACCAAAACCAATTCCTGTTGTATGGTCACACAAATCTCCAGAAATGTTCATCTCATCTTGTAATTCTAAGTTTGTACCAACCGGACAAGTAGCTGCTGAATTACTTTTATAAAATGAAACCTCTGAATTAAATGTAGAACCTAATACGCATAAAGTACCTCTGTTTCCATCTCCTAGCACGTCATCGTCATTATACCAGTAAATCCAATCCGGAACGGTATTTCCTGTTGTAAGCTTATACCAGACTGTAGCACTATGTGTGCCGGAATTCGGATTTGGACCACCCGGTGTTGAATTAGGCTCACCCGGCTCACCTGAAGCACATTTATTGGTATGCGGTAGTGCAAAATAAGGAGCAGCTGTAAATTTGTTTGCTAAGGTCCAATTGACATTTGTCGGTGTACCTGTTGCTAAACCGTTAGAAGTAATGATACCTAAATCAGTTGCGCAACAGATATTATCTCCGGGTCTGAATGCATCTTTGCGAACTCGTATTGAGAAATCGACAAATTCTTCTGTCCAAGGAGTAGATGCATGATCAACTTGAATATAATAAGTAGTACTTGGCTCCAGACAAAGTAAATTGAGACTTGCATCACCGAAGTCTAAATTTTGAGTATAATCTAACAAACTTAAGTTGCTGAAACTAGCTGCGTTTTCAGGAGTACACGTTCTTGTAGTAGCAGTCGTTTCTTTATATACTGCAAAAGTAGGCCATGAAGTTGATGCAGAACTTGAAAGTCTGTTTACTTGAATTTCATAAGTATGTGGCAAAGTATTACATCCTGCAGCTACTGCCGGAGTAGTAAATTTATACCAAACTGTTTTATCTATACTTTGTGCCGGAAATGCATCCGGCTCTCCACTAGCTGCTACTGTAGCACAAGCATTTGACTGGTTATTGATAAATAAGTCTGTATTTGTATTATTACTTAACGGACCACCATATGCAGCCTGACCAATATCAATAGCATTACAAATTTTATCCGGACCTGATGATTTTCCATTATCAGTAATGGTCAAATTAAAATTACCCATATCACATGTAGCTAATCCTCCCATATCAATTTGGACATAATAAGTTTGATTCGCTTTAGGACAAAGTATATCAACATCACTGACATCAATACCCGTACTACCGACAGCTGATGACAGCGCAGTAAAAGGATTTCCGGAAGTATAATTAAATGGACAAGTTAAATTAGTTGGACCTTCATAGACTTTTGTCCAGGCTGCAACTATCTCCCCAAGCAAACATGCTCCGCCAGTACCGGAACCACCAATTGCAGATGCATCAACCGTAATTTTAGTCCCCGGATTTGCTGATGTCGTAAATTTAAACCACACGGTTTCATCGGAAGAAGAAACATTTGGTTCATTAGAAGAACATATATCTTCAGAACTACCATTTATGTTTGTGAAATTTGAATGTGAAAGTGTAGAGCCAAGAGCTAATGTTCCTTTGTCTATTGCATTGCATATAAAGTCATTAGCTGGTGATGGAGTCACGTTATCCATTGTAACAGAAATATTATAATCGCCCTCTACCCCCCCGCCGACACCCGCAACTGCAGCATATCCATCAACTTGAATATAATACGTTGAATTTGGTATAGGCTTGAAAGAAAAAGAAGCATTATCGGGCCCTCCTCCTATACTATATCCACCTCCTGTACCAATTTCTGTGAGTTGTGCAAATGTTGGACAAACAGAAGCACAGGAGTAGTAG
>CAZPBT010000344.1:0-2215 GCA_964584555.1 uncultured Chitinophagales bacterium | reverse complement strand
CTATTTTCCTCCTACTTAACAAGGAGGAGGAATTAAAAGGTGGTGGTTCTATATCATAAATCAACTATTTTTTAATGAAACGCTTAACCCGAACTCAGATTAATAGTATATTGAAAACGCAGTAGGTATTAGTATCTTTGCGACATGGAAAAAACAAAACGCACCGAAATTTCGGCGTTGGGAGAGTTTGGTTTAATCGACAGGCTCACTCAAGATATTTTAACAAATCATACTTCTACCGTAAAAGGAATTGGCGATGATGCCGCCGTACTTCATCCGCATAAAACACAAGTAATTACCACAGATATTTTAGTAGAGGGCATCCACTTTGATTTGGTTTATACCCCATTGAAACATTTGGGCTACAAAAGTGTAGTAGTGAATTTGTCGGATGTATATGCCATGAATGCCATACCCAAACAAATTTTAGTAACGCTGGCTGTCAGCAATCGCTTTTCTGTTGAAGCACTGGAAGAATTATATGCGGGTGTTAAGCTGGCATGCGCTCACTATCAGGTAGATTTGGTGGGTGGCGATACAACAGCATCTCAAAAAGGTTTAATAATAAATGTGGTAGCCGTCGGCGAACAAGACCAGGATAAAATCGCATACAGAAACGGTGCCAAAGAAGGAGATTTGCTCTGTGTTTCGGGCGATTTGGGGGCGGCTTATATGGGCTTAACCTTATTGCAGCGCGAAAAACAGGTGTTCTTAAATGCGCCCGAAGCGGAGATACAGCTGAGTGGCGATGAATATATTGTAGGCAGACAGCTAAAGCCGGAGGCCAGAAAAGACATCATTGAGTTTTTTGCTGAAAATCAGCTTGTGCCGACTGCAATGATAGATATATCTGACGGATTGAGTTCGGAAATTCTCCACATTTGCAAGCAAAGCAATGTGGGTTGTCAAATCAATGAGGCTACAGTGCCCATTGCCGAAGAAACATACAACAAAGCTTTAGATTTTAATATAGACCCGATAAACTGTGCTTTAAGCGGGGGAGAAGATTATGAGCTATTATTTACAATTAAGCCGGGAGATAAAGCAAAAGTTGAACAAAATGAAAACATCCACATTATCGGTGAAATGCTGGATGCTAATATGGGAGTAAAACTCTACTCAAAAGGGGGCAATTACTATGATATTATTTCCTTAGGCTGGGATGGCTTGAAGCAGGAGTAGTTTATGCTGGAAATGGTGTTATAATTTGAATTTATTGCTTCGTGAACGGAACACCAAAAGCGAACGTAGTGAGTTGGGAAACCAAATTTTTCTGATAGGTATTCTTATCATTCTTTACGGTTCGTAGTTTGTTGGTTACAAACCAACAACGGCAAGGGGGCATTACTTCATTTTCTAAAAAACTGTCATAACCAAACTGAGCGAGTTTGAGACAGACAGGCGAATACTCCATATTACTTAAAGTTCTATATGGTTGCTGTAGAGGGTTATTGAGGAATCGAGTCATATAATAATATCGACCGCTCTGGATCTTTTATTGAATATTTTACATAGCGTAATATACCAATATTTGATTTTAGATTATTTCTATCAAATTTACCAGAATAAGGGTCAACTCCTGATTTTTTCACATATGTATTTAACCCAACTCTATATTGATATTCTGCATATTCAGAACCATAAATTTCATAATAATTCACAATAGTACATACTGTAATTCCTGACTTCTTAGATATCTGCTTTTTAGTAATCTCATCATTTATTAATTTTATTACTACTAGGATAATAAGTACGCATATTAATGTAATCTCCAATATTCTATTTGTTCGTTTTTTCATTACTTTTTATTTTTATTATATCCTAGCTCACACTGTTCGCCCACGTTATTGTTTAGCATAGCAGAAGACAAAGTGTGGGATGCGTCACCAATAAACCATTATCCGTTTCTCATTCATCATCATGTGGTAAAAATCCCAGTCATTTATATTCAATTCATAATTTTTGCACTACTGTATTTGTATTCTTCTTTAAAAATAGTTGATTTCTCGTTTTTTTTAGAACCTCCACCTTTTATTTCTCCTACTTGATGAAGGTGGAGGAAGTAAGGTTAAATAAACTATTTTACAGTTGACTAACCTTAACGTCTTTGTATTTAAATATACAAATTTTATCTTGTTTTTGGGTTAGCTTTTTTTGGTCATTCATGTTGCCGTGTTTTTGTATTCTTCCCCTTTTGTCTTGATACAAAAGTGGA
>CAZPBT010000343.1:0-2215 GCA_964584555.1 uncultured Chitinophagales bacterium | reverse complement strand
TTAGAACCATTTAGTTCTTCCAAAGAAATTCCGGCATCTTCAATGGCATTAAAAGATGTTTCCAAAAGCAAACGCTGTTGGGGGTCTATCTTTTCTGCTTCTTTGGGTGAGATATCAAAAAAATCAGCATCGAAATATTCGATGTCTTTTAAGAAGCCACCTTTAGCAGTTACAATTTTACCTGCACCTCTTTTTGCATCTATATTGGATAGAAAATTGGGAATTCTGTTTTCCGGTATTTCAGTTATGCCATCCTTTTTATTAATTACAAGTTGCCATAAATCTTCAATATGAGAAACATCTCCAGGAAGACGACAAGCTGTACCTACAATAGCAATGCTGTCAATTTGGAGTAAATCGTTAGTATTTAAATCATCTCCCATATATGAATGGTAAGTTAATAAAAAAAACTTAAAATCTGCTAATCCGTCTGTATTTTGGCAATACGACTTTCACGCACTTTATTTTCTTCTCTCCCATCTATAACAGCCTTGTGTAATAAAAGAGGAATAACGACAAGTATTAAACTAGCTGCAAAACCTATAGCAGACCATAGTATTTTGCCTTTATGAATCTCATCTACTGAGAAGATGGGATCGTCTACGATGCGTACCATGTTAGTTGGCGTAAGACCAGCTTTTGCAGATTCTTTTGAGTTGGTAGCATCGTTATACATGATATTTAATACAGCTAGTTCTTGTGTTAATTTTTGTACCTCAATTTCACTTATCTGCTTTTTATTAAATATGTTAATATCCTGGTTCTGTGCAATTCTTCGTTGGCGAATTAATATCTCATTGTTAATGGAGTCTAAACGTCTGTCAGTACTTTTATAAGAAGCCTTAGCGTTTTCAACTTGTTTTTGTTGGTAAAAGTCAATAGTTGATTTAAGCATATTGGACGCTAAATTTTTGGAAAGTTCATACTCCGGAGATTCTACTTCTGCTTTAATTAATCCGGTAGCAATATCATACTCAGCATCTAAAGATCCATCCACAAAATCGGCATACATCATGCTGGCAATCTGCAGTTCCAATTTAGTCATCTCACTTATCTCGTTAGCTTTAAATTTAAAACCTTTAAGATTGGGATCTTCTGCAAAACCTTCATCATACTTTAGCGTATGCATATATACATTTCCTATTTTCTCTCGGGTATCCTCATTTGTAATCATATCATGCAATAAAGAATTATAGAAAATATTACGAGAAGAAAAGATACCGGTTAATACATCATTGGATGTTCCTCCGGAAAATGATATCCCCATCATAGACATTAAGCCCCCCATAGAGCTTATCCTGGAGTCAATGGCATTAAAGCTGGCATTTGCAGTAAATTTGGGTGCTGATAATGTGGCAAAGAAGTACCCGCATAGAGTCAATCCAATTACACCAGGTAAGAAAATATACCATTTCTTGAACAAATAACGGAAGTAATTTCCAAATGATTCAAGTACATCAACCAGCCTTATGTCTTCTTCATAAAAATATTCCTCCTGCATCTTCTTAGTTTTTGAGTACGAAAATGAGTGTAAGTGTTGTGCCTAATGATGTTACTCCGGCAATGATACTTGGTAACAATATATTCCAATTTATATTAGACTCCGGACCTTTTGGTGGTTTTGGTTTTTTCACTTTCATGTCCACGTTTATTACTGCACCTTCATAGTCCACTGTAGGATAATTTTTTATACCCATGGCAAAACGAGTATAGTCCATCTTTTTATTTGGATACATCACATAAGTAGAGCGTTTATTTGCTCCTTTTTTAAAGCCCCCGGCATAATTTTTTATGTACCATCTGGCACTTTTGCCCGGCACAAATTTACCGCTTATGGTTTGGTTGGAATCTAAATCAGGATAACGAATACCATTTCCTTTAATGCTTACTTGTTGGTTGACAGTAGGAATATTAATGACATCTCCGTTTTTTAACACAAGATTGGCACGAGAGGTGCTGTCTTTGAATGCATTTTTTAATTCAAAAATGATTTCTTGTTGATTATTATCAAGACGTACTAAAGTAGCACCATTTAAGTAGGCATAAGGAGTTAATCCTCCGGTGCGCTTAATCAGATCCAACACTTTTTCATTTTTATCTAAAATCGGATAAATGCCCGGATACATTACTTCACCATTAATTACAAGACTTTCCTGAGAGTTAAATCCCGGAGTTTTGCGTACAAAAATTTGATCAAAGGGCTCTAACAAGAAAG
>CAZPBT010000342.1:0-2240 GCA_964584555.1 uncultured Chitinophagales bacterium | reverse complement strand
GCTTGTAAATAAGCTTGTTCTGCACTATCCAGTTCCGAATCTATATAATAACAGCTGGCTAAACCATTATAAGCCGTGGCTTGCAACCTGTTTTTTGTTTTAATAATAACGGATTGAAATAAAATTTTCGCCTCTTTCGTTTTATTTTGCCTTAACAAGATGTCAGCTTCCAGTAATTGTGTTTCTTCATCCGGATTTGTTGTTTTCAGTTCATTTAAAACACGATCATATCTTCCGGCATTCTCATCTGTATACCAATACAACATACGCACGGAATGATATGCATTTGCATTGTATTTTTTAGTGAAAGGCAAGACAACAGTTACCAGTTGCTGCATGGTGGCAATATCACGCAACTGGAATAAACACTCTGTCAGCAAAGCAAAATGAAAAGAAAGTTCAAAGGTGTTTTTTTGCGAAGAAAGCCGATGTACAATTTCCGGATAAACCTTAATGTAATCTGAATAGTTTTCATTTTTGTACAACCCATTTCTAACGGCAATATATTCATTCTGATTTTCGATATGATAAGAAGTAACGTCCGAAAACGCGTTCAGAAAAAGACAAATAAGCAATATACTTAAAACAGACTTTATCACTCATTATAAATTTAATAATACTCAAATGATAATGCCCTATTTTTTATCTGCTTATTTTTATAAAATGAAGAAAAAAATTGCGGTTTTACCCGGCGATGGTATTGGTCCGGAAATTATTGCAGAAGCAGTAAAAGTTTTGAAAGCGGTTGAAAAAAGATACAACCACGAGTTTGACTATCATTACGGCTTAATAGGCGCACATGCTATTGATGAAACCGGCAATCCCTATCCCGATGCCACGCATGAATTGTGTATGCAAAGCGACGCCATTTTATTTGGGGCTATCGGCGATCCGAAATATGACAACGACCCCACAGCAAAAATACGCCCGGAGCAAGGTTTGCTGAAAATGCGCAGTGCACTCGGTTTATATGCCAATATTCGTCCGGTGAAAAGCTATGATGCCCTCTTGGATGCCTCGCCACTCAAAAACGACCGCATAAAAGGCGTGGATTTCGTGGTAGTGCGCGAGTTGATTTCGGGTATTTATTTCGGCAAACCGCGCGGAAGAAGTGAAGACCAAAGCATAGCGTATGATACCTGTGTTTACACACGTGATGAAATAGTACGCATAACGAAAACGGCTTTCGATTTTGCCCGCAACCGAAAAAAGAAAGTAACACTTTTGGATAAAGCCAACGTATTGGCAACATCAAGATTATGGCGCGAGGTGGTAACAGAATACGCCAAAACACAACCCGATATCACTCTTGAATGTAATTATATAGACAGCGCTGCTATGGAGGTGATTACTAAGCCCTCTAAGTTTGATGTCATCCTGACTGAAAATTTATTTGGCGATATTATCAGCGATGAAGCCTCTGTAATTGCAGGCAGTTTGGGCATATTGCCATCGGCATCAATGGGCGAAAAAACAGCCCTGTACGAGCCGATACACGGATCTTATCCGCAGGCAAAAGGAAAAAATATTGCCAACCCTATGGCCACCATTTTATCGGCGGCGATGTTGCTGGAGTATAGTTTTGGTATGCACGAAGAAAGCCGGGCAATTATAAATGCCGTTGACCGTGCGATGAATGAAAATATCGTAACCGAAGACATCAACAAGGGGAAATACACCACCAGCGAAGTAGGCGATAAAATAGCGGAGTTTGTTTTAGCTGATTAATGGTTATTTTTACCCCATGAAAATCGCCATTGTAGGTCCTGCTTATCCGTATCGCGGAGGCATCGCCAATTTCAGCGAAAGGCTGGCAAACGAGTTTCAACTCGAAGGCGATGAGGTGCATTTATATACTTTCAAAATGATGTACCCCAATTTTTTATTTCCCGGAAAAACACAATATGCCGAAACACCGATTCCTTTTCCATTGCACATTTCCCAGGAAATAAACTCCGTAAATCCGTTTAACTGGCTACATGTCGGAAAGGCTATCCGCAAAGAAAACTATGATTTGATACTGACGGCATATTCCATTCCGTTTTTAGGACCGGGCTTGGGGACAATTTCCAGAAAAGCAAAGGCAGAAAACACGAAAACTATTTCTATTATTCATAATTTAAAACCCCACGAAAAACGAGCCGGCGATGATATGTTGTCTGCTTATTTTTTAAACAGTTTTGATGCACATCTGGCATTATCCAAAAGAGTAGAAGAAGATATTTTGGAAAGAGATAAAA
>CAZPBT010000341.1:0-2259 GCA_964584555.1 uncultured Chitinophagales bacterium | reverse complement strand
ATAGTTTCTGGCTTTCTCTTTCTCGTCTTCTTCAAAAACGACATCCGTAAAATCTGTAATGACATTATAAACGGTATCTCTTTCAATTGGTTTTCTGCCAACAGCCTTTATCAAATTCACCAATTCACGGGTACTCATAGCCGGTGTTTGTTCTTCGCTGCCCGCCATCGAATAGATTTTTGTCGTATCATCTATCGTGCCGTCAATATCATCCACACCGAAATTCAAACTGAGTTGCGTAGTATTTCTGCCTATCATGGCCCAGTAGGATTTGATATGGTCGAAATTATCCAGATAAATTCTGGCTATGGCATAATTGCGCAAATCTTCAATCACACTTACTTCAGGCAAATGCTGCATTTCATTGTGTTGGTTTCTGAATTTCAGTGGAATGAATGCATTGAATCCATGTGTGCGGTCTTGCAGCTGTCGCAGTTGCTCCATGTGATCTACACGATGTGCGAAAGTTTCTATATGTCCATACAGCATTGTGGCATTGCTTGGTATGTCAAGCTTATGCGCCGTTTCGTGCATATCCAGCCACTCTTGCGCACTGCATTTGCCACCTGCTATTTCCTCGCGGATGCTATCGTCAAATATTTCAGCACCGCCACCCGGCATCGAATCTAATCCTGCGGCTTTCATGGCACGCAATCCTTTTTCGTAGGTAACTTTTGCTTTTTTGAAAATATAGTGATATTCTACCGGAGTGAGTGCCTTGATATGCAAATCGGGACGATGTTTTTTTATAGCACTGAATAAGTTTTGATAAAATTCAAAATCTTGTTTTGGAATAACACCACCCGTGATATGAACTTCGGTTACAGGCTGTCCGTCATACTTTTTGACAATATCCAACATCTGTTCCACACTCAATTCCCAGCCTTGTCCACGTTGTTTTATTAAACGGGAATACGAACAAAATTTGCAGGTATATACGCAGATATTGGTTGGCTCTACATGAAAATTGCGGTTGAAATAGGTATTATCGCCATGTTTTTTATACCTGATAAAATTGGCTAACGCACCAACAAAACCAACGGTAGCCTTTTCATACAATAAAAGTCCATCGTCAAAAGAAATGCGTTCTCCATTCAATACTTTTTCGGCAATAGATTTGAGATTTGCATCCAAAGATGCGTCTTTTAAGATGGTATGTATATTTTTAGCAAGCGTATTCATGATTTTATTTTACTAAATGACAAACGGCATCTACCCATTCCGGTTCCGAATTTAAACTCTCTACCAAGGTAATCGATTCGCCGCCATGTTCTCTGAATAATTCCAAATATTCTTCCCGTACTTCGTACAACGTTTCCAAACAATCAGCTACAAATGTAGGACAGAAAATCAACAATTTTTTCTTGCCCGCTTTTGCCAGCTGAGGCAATACTTCCACCGTATATGGCTCTAACCAAACTTCTTTTCCCAAGCGCGATTGAAAGGCTAAGGTATATTTTTCTTCCGGCAGTTGCAGTTCTTTTACCAACAAGCGAGTGGTTTCATAGCACTGCGCTTTATAACAATGTTGGTTGACTGTTTCAATTTTTGAGCAGCAGTTTTCATTTTGCAAACAATGGCATCCGCTTAAATCTGCTTTTTTTATTTGCCTTGCCGGAATACCGTGATACGAAAAAACTATATGGTCGTAATCGTCAAAATTGTATTGAGAACCGCGTTTTACAAACGCATTGATAAATAATTCGTCGTCATAAAATTGATGTATGAATTTTATGTCCGGAATAGTTTGCCAATTGGATGTAATTTCTTGTACTTTCTGAATGACAGAGCCGTTACAAGCAGAAGAATATTGCGGAAACAAAGGCAATACTACTATTTTATTTACTTGCAGTTTTTGCAATTTAGCTAAAGCAAGTTCTATAGAGGGTTGCTGATAGCGCATGGCGATTTCTACCACGTAATTATCGCCTAATTTTTCCTGTACTTTTTTGCCCAAATCTTGCGTGTGGAATAACAAAGGAGAGCCACGTTGTGCATCCCAAACCTTGCGGTAAGTAGCGGCAGAATTTTTATAACGGGCAGGCACAATGATGCCACGTACCAACAGATTTCTTTTCAGCCAGCCAAAATCTATAACTCTTTCATCTGTGAGAAATTCAATTAAATATTTATAGACATCCTTATTCGCGGGACTGTCAGGTGTGCCGAGATTGACTAATAAAACGCCAGTTTTCTTTTGCAACATAATTTGAGTGCAAAAATAAAGTTTGGAGACCGTAAAAAGTAATGTTTTCTGCA
>CAZPBT010000340.1:0-2285 GCA_964584555.1 uncultured Chitinophagales bacterium | reverse complement strand
TATTCACGAAGATGTCTTTAGAAGATAACCTGGAAGAATTTTTAACTTTGGAAGCATATAATTTTATAGATTAATTTTTGAAAACATGCTTCATCCAATTAGAAATATAATTCAAGGCTACAAAAACAAGCAACGTATAACCCACAGCATTACGAACAGGAAAGATATTATAAACAGTTGGATAAAAAATGGCAAACCCACTCCTACTCCTCATGAAGTAAAACAAGTGGCTATTGAAGAATATAAAAATCTGTATCAATGTATTTGTTTAGTTGAAACGGGCACCTATTTGGGTGATATGATGGAAATTCAAAAAAATAATTTTGAGCAATTGTATTCTATTGAATTAAGCGAGATGTTATACAGTCGTGCAAGAAAAAGATTCAAACACGATAAAAATATACACCTGTTTCAGGGTGACAGCGGTAAAGTATTGTTTACACTTGCTGAAAAATTAAATGACTCAACATTATTCTGGTTAGATGGTCATTACTCCGCCGGATTTACAGCAAAAGGTGATAAAGAATGTCCTGTAATAGAAGAATTAACCGCCATTTTAGCCTCACACAATTGCAACAAATTTACTATTCTTATAGATGATGCCAGATGTTTTAACGGTGAACATGACTATCCGACGATAGATGAGATTAAAAACTTATTTAACTCAAATAATAAAACATGCAACATAGAAATTAAAGACGATATAATACGAATTACGAATATTTCAAACTAAAATCCATATTAATACTTCATTTCATAAAATCATCAAATCAATATCATGGCAACAAGACAACAGCGCATTGACGCATTAAAAAAAGACTGGGCTGAAAACCCACGTTGGAATGGCATTAAAAGACCTTATACTGCAGAAGATGTAGTAAGTGTTTCAGGTTCTGTAGAAGTGGAATACACTTTGGCTAAAAACGGAGCCGATAAGCTTTGGAATTATCTTCAAACAAGAGCATGGACAGCAGGTTTAGGTGCATTGACCGGAAACCAGGCTGTACAAGAAGTGCAAGCCGGTATGCCTGCTATTTATTTATCCGGATGGCAAGTAGCTGCAGATGCAAACTTAGGTATGGAAATGTATCCGGATCAATCTTTATATCCTGCCAACTCTGTTCCTGCTGTGGTACGCAGAATTAATAATGCATTTGCTCGCAGAGACCAAATTCAATGGTTGAACCAAGACGGTGATATCGATTGGTTTGCGCCTATCGTGGCAGATGCCGAAGCCGGTTTTGGCGGCAACTTAAATGCTTTTGAATTAATGAAAGGCATGATTGAAGCCGGTGCTGCGGGTGTACACTATGAAGACCAGTTAGCTTCAGCAAAAAAATGTGGTCACTTAGGTGGAAAAGTATTAGTACCTACTCAAGAAGCCATAAATAAATTAGTTGCTGCACGTTTGGCAGCAGACTCTATGGGTGTTTCTACACTTTTAATTGCTCGTACGGATGCAGAAGCAGCTACATTGATTACTTCTGATATTGACGAAAGAGACCGTAAATTTATCGTTGACGGCAAACGCACATCAGAAGGATTTTACTATGTAAAAAATGGTATTGAAGCAGGTATTGACCGTGCTTGTTCTTATGCTGAATACGCAGACTTAATTTGGATGGAAACAGGTAATCCTGATTTGGGCCTGGCTAAAGAATTTGCTCAAGGTGTTCATGCGAGATATCCCGGAAAAATGCTGGCATACAACTGTTCTCCTTCTTTCAACTGGGCAAAATATATGGATGTAAAAGCAATGGAAACATTCCGTGAAGATTTAGCCGCAATGGGTTATAAATTCCAGTTCATCACATTAGCTGGTTTCCATGCTTTGAACTCTTCTATGTTCAGTTTGGCAAAGGATTATATGGCAAGAGGAATGGCAGGATTCAGCGAAATGCAGCAAAGAGAGTTTGCAATGGAAAAAGACGGATTCAAAGCCATCAAACACCAATCGTTTGTAGGAACCGGATATTTTGATGCTGTACAAAATATAGCACAACAAGGACTTTCATCAACAACTGCATTAGCGGGAAGTACAGAAACAGAACAATTTCATTGATGAAAAATTATCATGCGATGATATTTGTAGCATGATTAAAAATAAAATTCAGAGAAAAGCCGGAAATCATTTCCGGCTTTTTTAATTGAAATAAAATAATTAGTCAAATTAAAAACGAATGGCGCGCCTTCGGCGCGCCATTCGTTTTATTAATGAACAACATTTTAATGTCCGTTTTGTTTTTCTTTATGTTTGGCTAATTGCTTTTTGAGTGAATCTACTG
>CAZPBT010000339.1:0-2290 GCA_964584555.1 uncultured Chitinophagales bacterium | reverse complement strand
CCCAGGCCAGCCGCGTCGACGTCAGGCTGGTCGAGGAAGGCGGCGAGCTGCTGCTGAGCGTCACCGACAACGGCACAGGCATCACCGCGGCCGAACGCGAAGCGCCGACGGCCTTCGGCATCCTGGGCATGCGCGAACGTGCCAGCCAGCTCGGCGGCGAGCTCACGATCGACGGCAGCCCGGGCCAGGGCACCTGCGTGACGCTGCGCGTGCCCTCGGCAAAGCCCGAGGAGACGGCATGATCCGCGTGCTGCTCGTCGACGACCATGAGATCTTCCGCAGCGGGCTCAAGCGCCTGCTGGCCGACGAAGGCGACATCACCGTCGCCGGGGAAGCCAAGGATGCCGAATCGGCTCTTGCCTTCTTGCGCCGGCACAGCGTCGACACCGTCATGCTCGACATCAACATGCCCGGCGCCTCGGGACTGGACGCGCTGTGCATCATCCGCAAGGCCTGGCCGACGCTGCCCGTGCTGATGCTGTCGATGTACCGCGAAAAGCTGTACGCGCAGCACGCGCGACTCGAGGGCGCACAGGGCTACGTGACCAAGGACAGCGCCGCCGACAACATGTTGCGAGCCGTGCGCGCCTTGGCCCGGGGCGAGCGCTGGTTCGACGGCGTGCTTGATGACGCCGAACTGCGCTCGCAGGGCGATGTGCCGCCGCACACCCGGCTGTCCGCACGCGAGTTCGACGTGTTCACGCAGATCGTGCGCGGCGTGCCCTTGACGCAGATCGCCCAGCGCATGGAGATCAGCGTCAAGACCGTGGCGACACACCGTCGCCGCGTGCTCGACAAGCTGGGCCTCAACACCAACGCCGAGATGATCGGCTACGCGCTGTGCTACCAACTCGAGTCGAAAGACTGAAACCCGAAGGAACACCATGAGCAAACGTGTCTACATCCTCGGCGGCGACCAGACCGACTTCGCGGTCCACGCGGCCCGCAACGGTCAGGGCCTGTTCGAGCTGTTGCGCGACGCGGTGCAGGGCGCGCTGGAGCGCTGCCGCCTGGACGCCGCATCGGTGCAGAGCGCGCATGTCGGGAATTTCGCGGGTGAGCTGTTCGCTGGCCAGGGGCAACTCAACGGCATGCTGGCGGCCGTCGACCCTGGCTTCTGGGGCGTGGCCTCGGGTCGCCACGAGGCCGCTTGCGCGTCAGGCAGCATCGCCGCACTCGCTGCCAGCGCGGAGATCGAAGCCGGGCGTTACGAATGTGTGCTCGTGACCGGGGTCGAACTCGAGCGCAACGTGCATGGCGACCAAGCCGCCGGCTACCTTGGCGCCGCCGCCTGGGTCGGCCGCGAGGCGCAGGACGCACGGTTCGTGTGGCCGCACATGTTCAGCCGGCTCGGCGAGGAATACGACCGCCGCTACGGCCTGCGCTACGAGCACCTTGGACGCATCGCGCAGGTCAACCTGGCCAACGCCCGCCGCAACCCCCGGGCCCAGACGCGCAAGTGGTCGTTCGACGACGCAAGCTTCACGCAGGACGACGGTGCCAATCCGGTGATCGAAGGCATGCTCCGCCGGCAGGATTGCGGCCAGGTCACCGACGGTGCGGTCGCCCTGGTGCTCGCCTCCGAGGCTTTTGCCTCGGCGTGGGCAAACGCGCGCGGGCTCGCGCTCGACGACGTGCCCTTCATCGCCGGCTGGGGGCACCGCACCGCGCACATGCTCTACGACGAGAAGATCCGCCGCAGCCAGGGCGCGCGCTATGTGTTCCCCCACGTGCGCCAGGCCATCGAGGACGGCTTCCGTCGCGCCGGCATCGGCGGCGTCGAACAGATCGACGGCATCGAAACCCATGACTGCTTCACCACCACCGAGTACATGGCGATCGACCACTTCGGCATCACCGAGCCCGGCCAGAGCTGGAAGGCCATTGAAGCCGGCGACATCGAGCTCGGCGGGCGCATGCCGGTCAATCCCTCGGGCGGCCTGATCGGGCTCGGTCACCCGGTCGGCGCCACCGGGGTGCGGATGCTGCTCGACGCGGCGCGTCAGGTCAGCGGCCAGGCCGGGGACTACCAGGTCGAGGGCGCCCGTCGTTTCGCGACCCTCAACGTCGGCGGGAGCGCCACCACCGTGGTGAGCTTCGTGGTCGAGCGAGCGTCAGCCCGGGTAGACGGCCTCCCGGGCACCGCTTGAGCGCCCCTGCACCGCACCGGCCCGCTCAAGCCTGCGCGGTCAGCGCACCCCGCCGGATCTGGTCACGCTCGAGCGACTCGAACAGCGCCTTGAAGTTGCCCTCGCCAAAACCCTGGTCGGCGCGGCGCTCGATGAACTCG
>CAZPBT010000338.1:0-2318 GCA_964584555.1 uncultured Chitinophagales bacterium | reverse complement strand
AAAATCCGTATTCATGCTATCGACAGAAATGAAAAAATAGAACTGCTAAGCACAACAGAACTTCCCATAAACGGACAATTAGATTTGGTGAAAGGTGTGTATAACCGCATCGTAAAAGACTATACACAAGCACCCTTGTCGTTTGATCTTTCTACTTATGTAGATGCACCTCCGGGCTCCGGATTGGGTTCTTCATCAACCTTAGTGGTTACTATAGTAGGTGCCTTTGTAGAGTGGCTCAAGTTGCCCTTGGGCGAATACGACATTGCTCATTTAGCCTATTCCATAGAGCGCGAAGATTTGAATATGCAGGGTGGCAAACAAGACCAGTATGCGGCTACTTTTGGTGGTGTCAACTATATGGAATTTTATGCCGATGATAAAGTCATTGTCAATCCACTTCGTATAAAATCAAAATATTTATATGAGCTCGAACACAATTTAGTGTTGTTTTACACGCAGACATCTCGCCTTTCTTCAGACATTATAAAAGAACAACAGGAAAACGTGGAAGCTAAAAATGAAAACTCCATTGCTGCCATGCATCATTTAAAAGAACAATCCATACAAATGAAAGAAGCCATATTAAAAGGCGAGATGGAAAATATCGGAAAAATTTTGCATGATGGCTGGTTGCACAAAAAAGAAATGGCAAAAGGCATTTCCAATTCGGAAATTGATACCATATATTCGGCAGCCTTACAAGCCGGGGCTACAGGTGGCAAAATATCGGGCGCAGGCGGAGGTGGTTTCATGATTTTTTACGCTCCTTATATGCATAAGTACCCACTTATCGGGCAACTCAACAAGTTGGGGGGAAAAGTAATGGCATATAATTTAGTAACCGAAGGTTTGACAACCTGGACAGTATAAATTACTGAGGTGCATTGACGCTTAAATAATCGAGTACATTACGTTTTTGTTCATCCGTAAGTTTTGCCTTAGGAGCCATTTTATCTACCCATTTATTCCAATATTCCATATTGCCCTTGTTTACAGGAAATAATGGGTGGCATTTGCCGCACTTCTCCATGTATGTTGTTTTTCCAGCAAGATAAATTTCATTGCTTACCTTATCAGAAGAAGTTTTTTCGGAAGTTTCTGTTTTTGTTCCTACTGTTTTTTTAGAACAAGCAAAAACCACTACAAGTGTAAATACGAGCGTAATAAATTTTTTCATAAATTAAGGTTGATATCCGTCCGTTAAAGTTAATAAAAAGGCTTTAATGTCGTTAATATCTTCCAAAGATAATTTTAAATTTCCCAATTCGTCTTTGTTCATATTTTGACTTACTTCAGGTGGAGCAAACTTACCGACTACATCGCGTTCGCTGTAAAAACGAATGGCATCTTCCAGTGTCTGTATAACACCGTTGTGAAAATAAGGAGCCGTTTTTTCTATATTGCGCAAGGTAGGTACTTTGAACTTTCCATTTTCTCTGGAAACGTTTTTTATACTTCCCAAGCCTAAATCCGGAATAAGGGTTTGGTTCGGGTTTGAAGGCAATCCGATATTGTCAAATGTGAAATCTGTAAACAATACTTTTCCGCTTCTTTCATCAGCAGAGGATGGATGACAGGCACTGCAGTTTCCTTTTTCGGGGTCATTAAACAAGATTAAGCCGCGCATTTCTTGTCGGGTAAGTTGCACCTTTCCTTTTAAATAGTAATCAAACTTGCTGGTAAAAGGACTGACTTGTTTAGATTTTTCATAAGCGACAACTGCCTTCTGAAACGATTGTATAAATTGTAAAGAGTCTGAAAATACATTTTCACCAAACACAGCAACAAAATCTGCACGATACACTGAACTATTAATCCGGTCGATTACCGCAGCTATATTATTCATATTCATTTCTATATGGCTGAAAACGGGCTCTAACAATTGCTTTTCAAGAGATGAAGCCCTGCCATCGTGAAAAAATCCGCCAACCCACGTACTGTCAATTGTATCAAAATAAGCTTGTTGAGGTGAAAATGCCAAATAACTGATCGTGGGTGAATTTCTGTTGCCCAACAAACCCAAAGCACCTTTAGAAAATGCTGAATGTTCAGGATCTGAAAATCCGGCTAAAGGCGCATGACAACCGGCGCAGGAAATACCAACAGGATTGGATAAGTTTTTATCAAAAAAAATCTTCTTACCTACTAATTCTAACCTGGTAAGTGTGGAGGTGTCATTGATAAAATCTTGCTCGCTACTATAAAATGGTTGATATTCTTCAGTTGGACTGCAGGCATTTAACAGTACAAAGGCACTCAGCATAAGCATAAAACGACTAAAATGCATACGAAAAGATTAAGCGGGTTTGCAATCG
>CAZPBT010000337.1:0-2347 GCA_964584555.1 uncultured Chitinophagales bacterium | reverse complement strand
TAAATCTGACGGAAGCCTTCGAAAAGAATTTAGCCAAAAAAACTACCAGAGATGCAGACAGGCATAAACAAAATGAAAAGTTGAAATGAGATGGGTTGCTGTATTTAGTAATTAATATAAAATTCACACCCGATCAGGGATATTTATATAAATTACACTAAATTCTAGAATATGAAAAGATTCAGTTTACTCATCCTTTGTTTTGTTCTTTTTCTCAATTTGCAGGCAGAAAATCCAAAGATTGTCTCACATAAAATTGCAGATATCATTTTGTATCCTTCCGGAGCACAAATCAATAGAGAGGGCAATGTTCAATTACAATCCGGCACTAATGAGATTGTGTTTAAAAATTTATCAGCAAGTATAGATGTAAATAGCATTCAAGTGATAGGAAATGGTAGTTATACAATTTTATCCGTAAAACATAAATATAACTATCTGGAAGAGAAAAATAAGGCGGATGAAATAGCTGAAATTCAATCTAAGATTGATTCAGTTCAGCAAGTATTAGCTAAGGAAAATGCACTTCTTGCTGCATATATAGAACAGCAGAATATGTTGATAAAGAATCAATATATTGGAGGCAGCAATACCGGTATAAAGGCAGCGGATCTAAAAGAAGTCGCTGATTTACATCTGGCTAAAATGACAGAAGTAAAATTAAAACAAGTTGAAATAAATGCCAGAATTGATGAATTACAAGATCTTAAAAACAGGTTATATTTACAGCAAAAAGAGGCAAAAAGCAAACTGACCAGAGCAACCAGTGAGATTTGGGTTAGTCTTTCTTCAGACACTTCACAAAAGACCAGCCTTCAGTTAACCTATTTTGAGAGTCAGGCATCCTGGACACCCTTTTATGATTTAAGAGTTAGTGATGTAAACGAACCATTACATATTGACTATAAAGCTAAAATAAAACAAAACACGGCAGAGGATTGGAAAGATGTACAACTTACTTTATCAACCTCAGAACCAAAATCAACTGCGCAATTGCCTTATCTGGGAACTTGGTTTTTATACTTCAATAACTATCAAAAACACTACAGCACCTTTAATGATGCTTACAAAAATGTGGACATCAGTACATTGCCACAATATAGCCAAGTGAGTGGTAAAATAATTGATAATAAGACAGGAGAAGCACTAATTGGTGTAAATGTAACGGTACAAGGCACCACGGTAGGTACTGGAACGGATATAGATGGCTTTTTCAGTTTACAATTACCTCAGGGGGAAAAACAAGTAGTAATTAGTTATGTGGGTTACAAAACAATTACTGTTCCTGTTGTCTCTGAATTTCTAAATCTCGGCTTAGAAGAAGACGGAGCTGTTTTAGATGAAGTAGTTGTAAGCGGGTTGAGTGTTAAACGCAAAAAGAAATATGCAGGTTCACCCGGAGCATCAAGCAAAGTCTATGAAACGGAAGCCGTTGATATGGAGGAAATTCTAACTCCGATTGATGTCAATTTTGTTATTAAAAATCCATATACGATTATTGGTGACAACAAAGAGAATATTGTTGAAATAAAATCAGAAACAGTAAAACCGATTTATAAATATTTCGCAATTCCAAAATTAGAGAAGAGTGTATTTCTTACTGCAAATATAACTAATTGGGAAAATCTGAATTTGTTAGCCGGAGAGGCAAACTTGTATTTCCAAAACAATTATGTCGGACGGACACTTGTCAACCCAGCCATTACGGAAGATACACTTATGCTGTCATTAGGTCGCGATAAAAATATCGTGATTAACAGAGAGAAGGTAAAAGAATACAGTAAGAAACAATTTTTATCAGGTGACAAGATCATCAATAATATGTTCTCAATTTCTATTCGCAACAACAAGAAACAACCAATAGATTTGACCATCTATGATCAGATTCCGGTTTCAACTACCAAAGAAATAAAAGTAGACTTAATGGAAAAGCAGGATGCTGAATTAGATGAGACTACCGGAAAACTGACATGGAAGATCTTTGTTGAACCCACTAAAGAGAGGAAACTTCAGTTCGGATATGCTGTTAAGTATCCAAAAAATAAGATACTTTATATTAAAGAATAATTCATTGGGCGGTTTAAACCCCATAGAAGTATAGCAGTTTAAATCTTATATAGTTGTTTGGTATAAATTTAGTTTAGATTGTCAAGCAAAAACATAGTATCGCCAAAGGCGATTCCTATATTTTTCTATTCTCATTTAATTTTTTTATTGTGAGGACGTTATTCTAAAAAATCTATGCATCTATGTGGTAAATATTATAAATCAAGCTGCACAAGGGGGCATAACATAATTTGCATTTATTAACCCAAAGGATAGACGATTTAGTTTCGATATGCGTTTA
>CAZPBT010000336.1:0-2367 GCA_964584555.1 uncultured Chitinophagales bacterium | reverse complement strand
TTTGGTACATAGTTTGATTTATAGTAAAAAAACGAAATATGACTAGATTATTTACCTTGTTGACGGTACTCCTTATTGCAGTAACATCTCAATCTCAAGACCTGACGAAAGGCACCTATTCCTGTTGCAGAAATACGTTTGTTTTAACCGTAAACGGCAGCAGTTATAAGCTCATCCGAACTACTTTGGGCATGGATGACCGTAACACTTCTACCACTACCGTAAAAGGTAAAATTACGAAAACAGATGATGGCTACATGCTGAAACCTACTTCGTATTTAACTACTAAAACGCTTTACAGCAAAAAATACAAAAAGAAAATTCCAATGAAATTTGATACCCCTAAATCTTTTAGAAATGAGATAAAACTCATTTGGGAAGAAGGTAATTTTTATTGGAAAGAGGGCGAAAACAAGCAACAGCTGTATCCGCAATAATTACTATTTTTTCTTAATACTGAATTTTATTTTGTCCGGCTCAATGCGCAAAGAATCCATTTGAGTAACACGTAATGGAGCATTAAAAGTTGCAGTAGCTTTTAAATCCGATTTAAATGATGTCTGTAAGTCATTTGTCGTTTTTACACTCGCAGTAAAAGGTTCTAATACCGGAGTAGAGATTACCTTTGACAATGGAATTTTGATATTTTGCTCTACAGGCACTTGCAGTTCACCTTGAATTTTTACTTTTTGCTTAATCGGCACTTTGGCAACTACCGGAATTACTGTTCTTAACGGAATATGATAATCCTGCATACTCAATAACAAAGTATCTTTTACTTGTAAAGGCTGATTAATCGGGATATTTACTTTAACCGGAATTTGTGCTTTGACCGGAAGTGAGATATTAAAAAAATGCTTGAAATTAGTCTTGATTTTTGTGTCTAACGGAATTGAAAAATCAACAGCCAGCGAATCTTCAATTCTTAATTTTTTATCAAAAGGAATGACTAAATCTTTTAACGGCATTTCAGTTTGATCGAGATTGATATCCACCGGCAAATCAAATTTCAAATCCAATACCTGATCCATAAAAACTTCTGTATTTAACGGCACATTAAGATTCATTTTTAAAGGCACATCAAAAGATTCATCCAATTTGATTTTCAGTTTATCATTTACCTGAATTTTAGTTTGCAGATCATTCATCAGTGAAATTAAGATGGAGGTATCAATTTGTGCACTTAAAGGCACTTTGTCATTGATATGTATTTGCACGGCTTTGTCAATCTCCATTTGCATCATCGTTTTTGTAATAAAAAACGTTATCCCAGCAATCAAAGCGGCCAACAATAATCCAGCTATAATATATTTTTTCATAATGATAAAATTGTCTAACAATATAAAAATCTTTTTTGTAAAATGATAACTTGTGTTTAGTAAATTCTGCTTTGTGATACTTAGTTTTGCATCATGGCGGTAAGAAAATTCAATTATCAGTTTGATGAAGTAAAGTATTACAGATGCAGTGTGTACCGGTTAGGTTCTAATGTACAAACCGTTTACGTCTATGTGATCGACGATATTTTAATTGATACAGCTCAACGGCATAACCGGGAAAACATAGATAAAATATTGGCAGAAAACACGATTAATAAGATACTGCTCACTCATTTTCATGAAGACCACAGCGGAAATGTCAATTATATTGTCAACAAGCTGAATATAGATGCTTACGCACATCCCAAAGCCTGTGAAATTCTAAGAAAGGGTTATAAAATGTCGCCATTGGGCTCATTATTGAGCGGACATGTAGAAAATGCCCATTTAAAACCTTTAACTGAAAATGAAACGGTTATAACTGCACACTACAAGCTCCAACCCATATATACTCCCGGTCATTGTGATGATCATTACTGTTATTTTGAGAAAGATAAAGGCTATTTGTTTTCAGGGGATATTTATGTTGCCGATAAAATCAAATACTTCGCTCCCTATGAAAATATATTTGAACAAATACATTCATTGGAGAAACTACTAGGTTTAGATTTTGATGTGCTGTTCTGTTCGCATAATCCCAAAACAAAAAACGGCAAACAACATATTGCAAACAAATTACAGTTTTTTCAAGATTTTACCGGAACAGTAAGCAACTATTTCGGGCAAGGGCATACCACCAGCAAATCTATTCTGGAACTCATGCAGCTCAAAGAAAATCATTTTTATAAAGTGATTACACTCGGCAATTTTACCACAGAAAACATGATAAAATCTGTGCTGAGAGGACTAAAACTGCAGGTAAAGTGAATGTTATTTAGTAGAAATAAAAATAATAAAAACTATAATTCAGGTATAACATATCACCTACACTAAAGCTTATACCCTTTTGCTTTAAATTCTTCTAATTTACTAGCTGTATTTTTATCTT
>CAZPBT010000335.1:0-2372 GCA_964584555.1 uncultured Chitinophagales bacterium | reverse complement strand
GTAAATAATCTAGTCATATTTCGTTTTTTTACTATAAATCAAACTATGTACCAAAATTTATTCAGAAAATATAAATCAGATATGAATGCTCTCAACCTGTTTTTCAGAACCGATAAAAACAGGGATACGCTGATGCAGTTTTTCGGGTTTAATATCCAGTACACGCATCGAACCATTTGTTGCTTTTCCTCCGGCTTGCTCTTGTATAAATGCCATTGGATTACACTCATAGCACAAACGTAATTTTCCATTTTTATCTTTGTCTGTAGCCGGATACATATAGATGCCACCTTTTATCAGATTGCGGTGAAAATCTGCCACCATGGAACCGATATAGCGCAAAGAATGGGCTTTTTTGTTTTCTGTACTCATACAAAAATCCAGATAAGCCTGAACCTCTTTCCCAAATGTTTTGTAGTTGCCTTGATTTACGGAATAGGTTTTTGAATCTTTAGGTGTTTCAATTTTAAAATTAGACAAACAAAATTCACCTAAACTTGGCTCTAAAGTAAAACCATAAACGCCTTGACCTGTTGTATATACTAAAATTATTGATGAGCCGTAAATAACATATCCGGCGGCCACTTGTTTATTGCCCGGTTGAAGAAAATCATCCAAATTACAACATTCACCTACTGGAGAAATGCGTTTATAAATTGAAAATATAGTTCCTACGGGAGCAATTACATCAATATTACTTGACCCATCCAAAGGGTCGAACATGACGACATACTTTGCCATTTTTCTATTTTCAAAAGCAACAAAATCTTCCTCTTCTTCGCTGGCTACTCCGGCGCATTCACCACTATTTTGTAAGCATTTTTTCAGGATATTGTTTGCATAGACGTCGAGTTTTTTTACTTCCTCACCTTGCACATTAATCATGTCTGCTTCACCCAATATACTTTCCATCAGTCCTGCTCGGCTAAGATCTCTGTTTACGATTTTAGCGGCTAAACCGATGTCTCTTAATAATCCGGATAATTCACCTGTTGCTCCTTCAAAATGACTTTGTTGTTCAAAGATAAACTCGTCGAGTGTGGTTAAATTCATTTGTATGTAATTCTACACAAAAATAAGAAAATGAACAGAGATTTAAAGCCTTATTTTCTAGCTAGAAAATCACTTCTAATACTTATATATATAATTATATAAATAAAAAAATGAGCCTAAATCAGGTTCACTAAAAAACTTGAGAAATGATTTTTAAAGGTTTATTTACCAAACTTTTCCGTCAGTAAGAGGTTTATCCGGCAAATCATCCTGAAATTTCATAGAGGCATGTGTACCATCGCAAAAAGGTTTATTACTGGATTGACCGCAACGACATAATGTTTGGCGATTGCGCACTTCATAATACTTGCCATTGCTGCTTTTTACTGGAATGCCGCCTCTTAGCATAATCGGTCCGCTACAGTTGTTCATAATATCTTCTATTAAACTGACAGAAGGATTTTCGATTGTTTCTATCGGCTTTTGTGTTTCGTTATCCCAAACAATTAAGCGACCACCCGGACAATGATGTGCCATTTGCAAGGTGAGATTTTTTGCTTGTTCACCTTCAAGTTGTACTTCATTCCACACACGTTGTCCGGCATCACAAAAGCGGGCAAATGCGCAAAACTTCTCGTCATCTGTTAAAGAGCGTTCTTCGCCTCTGATGATTTCAGCTAAATTCAACTCAGGCTGAAAGGTAGCTGTTTCAGAAAGGTCAATCTCATTAGGATCAATATTTTTATGCGAGCCGTCACAATAAGGTTTGTTTTTTGAAAGACCACATCGACACAAGGCCACAGGATCTTTCGCTGCATAAGTATGCCCTTCTTTATAAGCAACCGAAGTCCCTCTTTGATCCGGCATAATAAATTGCTGGATAATGGGTGTAGCCCCATGTAGCATTATGGGACCATTTAGCATAATTTCGGCATAAATACCGTCTTTAGCTTGTTTTGTGCCAACTTGAACGTGGAGATTTTGATGAGTCATAAGAAGTGGTTTTAATTGTAACTTTTAGATAGTATAAAAGTAGTAAATAGCAATTAATTATTTGTAAATTTTATGAATTCAGATTGAGAGATAAATATAAAACTATGAGAGTGTAAGTTGTATTTGTATAAAATCATTTATAGTTACCCGTTGTTTGTTTAATTGTATTTTAATATAATATAAAATTTGTTAAATTACTAAAGATAGTAAAGCAAAACATAACATCTCATTTGGCTATAACTATATTTTAGTTGTATCAATTTCTTAGGTATAATAGACTAAATTAAGGTTGGATTTTTACATATATTTATTAGAATAAGATTAAATTGTGGATATTTGCACTATCAAGTAAAACGGAAGTAGGCTCTGCTGGAGAGCAACCTATC
>CAZPBT010000334.1:0-2374 GCA_964584555.1 uncultured Chitinophagales bacterium | reverse complement strand
TCAATAATATCAGCCGGGTGACCATACAAACCCTCGCCGCGGTGCTGGGTGGCACCCAATCGCTGCACACCAATGGTTATGATGAAGCGCTGAGCCTGCCCACCGAAGAAGCGGCGGCCATTGCCCTGCGCACACAGCAGATCGTGGCCTTTGAAAGCGGCGCCCCCGATACAGTAGACCCGCTGGCAGGAAGTTATTTTATTGAGTCACTCACTGCGGAAGTAGAATCGGCAGCTAAAAAATTAATGGAGAAGATCGATGTCATGGGCGGCAGTGTACAGGCCATCGAACAGGGTTTCATACAGGATGAGATCGCCCGCAGCGCCTACGAATACCAGCGGAAGATCGAAAGCGGTGAAAAGATAATCGTGGGCGTCAATTCATTCCGGCACAACAGCGGCGGCAGCATCCCCGTCTTTAAAGTAGATGAAAATGTACAGTCCCTGCAGGTTGAAAAACTGAAGAAGCTAAGGGCAGCAAGGGATGCGGAAAAAGCTGCTGCTTCACTGGCGGCATTACATGAAAGGGCCCTCGGCAGCGGAAACCTGATGCCGGTGGTGGTAGAAGCCGTTGAGAATTACTGTACCCTTGGTGAAATTGCCGGCGAACTGAGAAAAGTATTTGGAGAATATAAATAAATCGTTCATAAAAAATAACCCGGGAATGACAAGGATCATCGCCGTATTCATTTCAACCTTCTGCATGCACACCGTCATTGCCCAGGACATATCAAAGGTCATTGAGGAAAGATCGCTGGCCCTGCAACCGAGCCTGGTGGAATGGAGAAGGCATATCCACCGGAACCCTGAGCTCGGCAGCCGGGAAGTGAAGACCGCGGCCTATATCCTTGAACAACTCAGGGACCTGGGGCTTGAAGTGAGGACCGGGATTGCCAAAACCGGTGTGGTGGCCATTTTAAAAGGAGGTAAACCGGGGCCGGTCATGGCATTAAGGGTCGATATGGATGCACTACCGGTGAAAGAAAAACTGAACATCCCATTTGCATCAAATGACAGTACGGATTACCTGGGCAAGAGGGTTCCGGTGATGCACGCCTGCGGTCATGATGCACACGTGGCTATGTTATTGGGTACGGCCAGGGTCTTATCCGGAATGAAAAAAGATATAGCAGGCACCGTAAAATTCATTTTTCAACCTGCGGAAGAGGGCCCTCCTGCCGGTGAAGAAGGTGGTGCTCCGTTGATGGTGAAAGAAGGGGTGATGGATGATCCCAAAGTGGATGTGATCTTCGGGATGCATATCGAATCCTGGATACCGGCGGGGGATATTCAATACAAGCCGGGTGCATTCATGGCTTCCACGCACCAGTTCTTTGTCAAAGTAAAAGGGAAGTCAACGCATGGTTCACAGCCCTGGCTGGGTATCGACCCCATTGCCATCTCGGCGCAGATCATTGAAGCGTTTCAGCATATTGTCAGCCGGCAGATGGATATCACCAAAGCTCCTGTAGTGATCACGGTTGCCCGGTTCAACAGCGGTATCCGTTTTAACATCATCCCTGAAGAAGCAGAACTGGAAGGAACCCTGAGGACATTGGATGGCAAGATGCTGGAGGACGTACAGCAAAGAATGAGGCTGACGGCATCCAGGATCGCTGAGGCATCCAATGCCACCGCTGAAGTGAGTTTCGTTGAGAAAACACTGGTCACTTATAATGATGCGGCGCTGGTGGAAAAAATGCTGCCTTCCCTGCAGGCAGCAGCGGGTAAGGCCAATGTGCGCTCCATGAATTGGGTCACCGGTGGGGAGGACTTCAGCTATTTCGGGACAAAAGCGCCTGCCTTCTTCTTTTATTTCGGTGGAATGCCCCGCGGCAATGATGCAAAACTGGCGCCACCCCACCACACCAGTGAATTTATGATCGATGACAGCCGTTTGTTTGTGGGCGTGAAAACATTTTGCCAGCTGGTGATGGATTATCCGAAGGCCATGAATAACTGAACTGTCCGTACCAGGTGTCAGGCCACTGGAATATCTCCGGCAAAAAAACAGTTTACTTCTGCGGAAATTCAACTTATTGAATACGCAGGTGGCCAGACACCTAATGTGCAAAATCAATCTCAAAATTCCCTTTGATCCTTTCCATCGAAGGATTGAAATACCCGGATTTAAGCTTGGGGAATTCTTCCCGGATGAGTTGCATCAGCTGCTTCACACCCATGCATTCCCCCGTTTCGGCAACGCCGATCTTGCCCAGGTACCAGTCGGGGTCAATATTGAAATTGCGCCACTGGATCATGCAAAGATCCGTTTCCCTGATCAGCTTTCTTAATGCTTCATATTCTTCAACACTGTCTGTCATACCGGGGAAGACAAAATAATTGATACTCGTCCAGCCTCCGTAACTGCGCAC
>CAZPBT010000333.1:0-2382 GCA_964584555.1 uncultured Chitinophagales bacterium | reverse complement strand
TATCTACAAATCAATTTGTTAAGTCATTCATTCTACTTTCCAACTTATTTCTCTTTAATTTTTCTAATATCAATGCACAAGCTCGCATCGTTTTGAATAACGGAGGATTAATAGTATTAAATGGGGGTAATTCTACGAATAGCATCTATTTAGTTGTAGATAATCCAAATGCAAATGCAATTGCCAGAATTACCTCGGGACATATCATTTCTGAAAATGAATTCAATAAAATAAAATGGAATATAGGTACTACCGCCGGAACATATACCATTCCCTACGGTATTGGTACTTCCACTTATATTCCCAATTCAATGACTACTTCAGGGGCAGCAGGATCCGGCAATCTTACCTTTTCTACCTATACAGGCAATTGGCAGAATAGTGCTTATTTGCCTACCGGAGTTACTAATTTCGTTAACAATCACGGTTTAGATAATTCTTGGGCGGCACTCGACCGGTTTTGGAGAATTGAACCTACGGGATATGCGACAAAACCTGCACTGGCAAATTTGCAGTTTACTTACCGTGATATTGAACACTCGGTAGCCAGTAATGTAATCACTGAAGCCGGCTTAGTAGCACAGCGTTACAATTTTTCACAAGATTCCTGGGATGATTATATGCCCGGTGGAACTCCAAATACCGCAACAAATGTGTTGACCGTTGCTTCATTGCCATCTGCAGAGTTGCATACATGGTGGGTTTTGGTCGATGCAGCAAGTGTGCTGCCGGTAGAAATAACTTCATTTAACGCGAAATGCCAGGGAAGTTCGGTTAGTTTGACCTGGCAAACAGCATCAGAATCGAACAACAATTATTTTGCTCTAGAACGCTCAGCAGATGGTATTCATTTTGAAACCGTTGCCACAATTCCTACACAAAATGGAAATTCATCAATTACACAATATTATTCAGCTACCGATAATCAACCACTGGCAACAAAAGCTTACTACAGACTGAAACAAGTGGATATAAATGAACATTATTCCTATTCCTCCGTTACAGTGGTAACATGTAATGATGCAGTAACTATCGAACCAAGTATTACCATATATCCTAACCCTGCTACAGACTATATGAACGTAAGCATAAAAAATCTGAAAGGCACTAAACAGCTTACTATTTACAACGCCATTGCACAAGAGATGGCTAAGGAACATACCGCAAACGAGGACGAGCAATTACAATTTAATGTCATGTCTTATGCCAAAGGCACCTATATACTGCGAATAGATGTTGACGGTGCATTTTATCAAGCTATAAAATTTGTGAAAAAATAAACAACTAAAAAATCATAAAATATTATTTATTCAAACTAACAACTATGAAAAATTATTTACTGGTCATCTTAATCGCATGTTGTTCTACAATGGCAACATTTGCACAAAATGTAGGCATCAACACCACAGGTGCAACGCCAAACACATCATCCGGATTAGATGTTGATTTTACCAACAAAGGTTTATTAATACCTCGCGTAGCACTAACCAGCATAACAGATGCAGTAACAATAACAACTCCGGCAACATCCTTATTAGTGTATAATACAAACGCAAGTATAACAGGTGGTCAGGGCGCAGGTTATTATTACAACAGCGGGACAAGTGCATCGCCTCTTTGGTTACGTCTAAGTACCAGTGCATTTAACGATACATTAGGCTGGACAAAAGCTCTGACAACATCCACAAAAGCCACTAAAACAGATGATCAGTATGTAACAGGAAAAGTAGGTGTTGGCGATTTTTCTGCTGTTGCACCAAGTACCAATATTCAGGTTGTAGGTAACGGCATAATTGGAAGTATAACCAATACAGTAACAGGGACAAATTCTTTAGCTACAGGAAATAATAACACTATTAGTGGTGGATATTCCTTAGCAGCAGGACAAGGGAATTATAATGGTGGTAATAATAATATTATAAGTGGTTTCAATTCAAGAATTGAAAATGGTTTTGAACATTCTATTGTTGTTGGATATACAGATACTGCTGCTGCCAGTGCTACAGGCGTATTTGGTTATGGTAATAAAGTTTCAGACTTTACAGGATTTGCAACCGGCGATAGAAATAAAGTAACCGCACAAAATGCCTTTGCTTCGGGATATCAAAATAATGCTAATGGATATGGTTCTATCGTTGCCGGACAAAATAATACAGCTGCTTCATACAGCGAAGCGGTATTTGGTGCCAATTCAACCAATTATACTCCAATAGGTGCACCTAATGCATTTATTGCAGCAGACCGTATTTTTAATGTAGGAAATGGAGCAAGTAATATTGCACGAGCAGATGCTTTTACCATATTAAAATCGGGTAATGTGGGTATTAACAATAGTACACCCGATTTTTCAGCAAAACTCGATATTACTGCTACGAACAAAGG
>CAZPBT010000332.1:0-2384 GCA_964584555.1 uncultured Chitinophagales bacterium | reverse complement strand
CCATTTGGTTATATTCTCTGTAAGGATATGCACCCTTGATTTAATCACTTCATTGCTTACCAACAGGCTGCCGGCAGATATTAAAGATTGAATTAGGGTAGATTTTCCACCCGGTGCTGCACATAAATCCAAGATACAAAGCTTGTCATCTTGCAACATTTTTCGTATTAAAAGCTGATCCATCATGTATCCCAAAAACATGGAACTACTTTCTTGCACATAGTAAGCACCACCATGCCATAGCGGGTCAGTAATAAAAGTCATTTGTTCTTCATACTGAAATGCGTTTTTCTCCCAAAGTATATTGGATAATTTTCTGTTTTGTTGTTTGTTGCGATTATAACGTATTGATGGAAATTGCAATTTAGGTTGTTGTATTTTTAGTAAAGAATACTTTTTAAATTCTGGTTCAAAAATACTATATTTGGAGTATAATTTTTAATATGAAAAGAATACTACTTGCTTTAATTATTATCGCATTTTTATTTCAAAATTCATCTTTTGGAAACAATAATGATATTGCCGGAGGATGGTGTGGGACAAAAGCCCCCGGTGACAATTGGGAGAATGCATTTCAAAGAGAAGTTGCTAACTATATGCTAAATCATTATAGTGGTAGAAATTCCAATGTACCAATTTCTATTCCAATCATTGTTCACGTTGTTTATTATTCAAATACTACTGCTCAAAACATAAGTAAAGCGCAAATTGACTCTCAAATTGTGGTATTAAACAGAGATTATTCCGGAACAAGTTATTACTATAACAACATACCAGCAGCATTTAAGCCACTTGTATCCAATACCAATATAACTTGGTGTCCTGCTAAAGTCGGCATGAATGGTACTCTTTTACCAGAATACGGAATTGACCGAGTTGATGGAAGAGCACTTGGGTTTCCAAATCCAAATTTAACTGGTGGATGGTCAAAGACATATATTGATGAAACCGTTAAGCCTCTTACTATCTGGAATCCTGATTACTATTGTAATGTTTGGATAGTACCTAGAATGCAGGGTGGAATTATAGGTTATGCAACTTTTCCTACAAATACTACTCTAGATGGCTTGGGAGGCGGAAATGCAACATCTACTACTGATGGTGTAGTAATAGCTGCATTTGCTTACGGGAAAGGAGGGTCAACAGTTGCCCCCTACAATCAGGGAGGTACAGCAGCTCACGAATTAGGTCACTGGTTAGGCTTACGCCATATAAGTGGTGATGCAGCATGTGGAAATGACTATTGTGATGACACCCCACCACAATCTGGTGGAAACTCCGGTGGACAAAACGGACTTAACTATGGCTGTGCTACTTTTCCGTTTCATGCGAATGGCTGTAGTGGAACTACTGGTCCGAATGGCGAAATGTATATGAATTATATGGACTATAGTGATGACAATTGCACAAGCATGTTTACCAATGATCAAAAGACTCGTATGCAGACTACCATGACATTTGGTGACAGGCGTCAAACACTTCTTTCATCTACAATGTGTGATACAGTAATTCCTGCACCGGTAGCAGATTTCATCAGTACATTACAAAATGCTGCGTTGTGCGTTTCAAGTCGTAGCTTTAATTTTACCGACAAAACAATATTTGGAGCTACAACATGGTCATGGTCTTTTTCTGGTGGCACACCCACGACTTCTACTGTAAAAAACCCAACAGGCATTGTATTCACAACTGCCGGATTACATACTGTCACTCTTACTGTAACGAGCCCAAGAGGCACCTCAACCATATCAAAAGAAATAAACGTTCCTATTATAGGATCAGCAACACTCCCTTTACAAGAAGATTTTGAAGGAAATGATTTTCCACCTGTTGGTTGGAATTTTGTTAACAGAAACGGCAATATGAATATAAACTGGGAATCAATCTCAGGTTTTAGTGCTTGGGGAATTGGAAGTAAATGTATGCGTTTTGACAACACTTCCCTTGATGCTCGTGGATTTGATGACGATATTGTCACTCCAAAATTAGACTTTACAGGTATATCAACATCAAGTTTAAAATTTGATGTTGCTTATGCGCCTTATTATGATGGAAGCACTTCTATTTTTGACACATTGGAAGTATATATCACTGACAACTGTGAATCTACAGTACAACGTATTTACACTAAAGGTGGAACTGTTCTAGCTACCTCGTTACCTGGAATTGGATCAGAATTTTACCCTACAGCCACTGAATGGAGAACAGATTCAGTTGCAATACCAGCAGCATATTTAAACAAACCAAATGTTCAGATAATTTTCAGAAACCTTGGAAATTACGGACATACTATTTACGTAGACAATGTAAACATTTCTATACCTGCCAGTACACCAACTGCCTCATTTACATTAACTGACACTATAATTTGTCAAAACAGCAGT
>CAZPBT010000331.1:0-2398 GCA_964584555.1 uncultured Chitinophagales bacterium | reverse complement strand
GCTGTTATTATATAGATTCGGAACTGGATAGTGCAGAACAAGCTTATTTACAAGCCTTAAAAATCTATTCAAGGTTATATGGCATCAAGCATACTCGATATGCCCAGGTGTTATATAATCTGGGTATTGTTTATGGTGAAAAAAACGACCTTAATCGTTCTGAAAAATACTTCACCGAAGCTTTGCAAACTTATGAAGCCAAACTACCCAAGTATCATCCTCGCATTGCGGAGGCGCATGCTGCATTGGGCGGATTATTTATGAATAAAGATGATGTGGAATCGGCAATTTACCATTTTAATCAGGATAAAAAAATAACAGAAGCCATTTATGGAAAACAAGCAACAGAAGCATTTTATGCTTATTTGAATTGTGGCACGACTTACGCTTTAAAAGAAGAATATATTGATGCCAAAAATGAATTGAAAACGGCATACGTCATTAGTCATAAGACATTCAAAAATGCGCATTACCAAAAAGCGCTGGCAGCACTAGAGCTGAGCAAAGTATATAAAAATATGCACAAGTTAGACAGTGCTTTATTTTATTTGCTAGAAGCTGAAGTTATGGAATTGGTACTTAATCCGGTTTCTTATCGGCTTATCGATATTTATTTTGAGTTGGGTGAAGTTTATCGATTGCAGCAACAATTTAAACAAAGCCAATATTACTATCAACAAGCATTAACAAGCAGCACACTGGTTTTGGGTGAAGCGAACAATTACTGGATTGATATTTATAACGGTATGGCTAAAAATGCATTGGCCCAACATCAGCTTGCCACTGCTGAAGCATATATTGCAAAGGCTGAAGCCCTGTGTAAAAACCCACAGGGAACAATAATAAATGAACCCGATTTCTGGCAATGTGAATTAATTCGTTTCAACATAGATGTAGCTAAATTTATACTGCTAAAACCTTCTGCTGATGACATAAAAAATGAAATTTCTTCTTTGAAAAAATGCCTGGTTTCAGCTCAACGTATAAAAAATACCTACTACTCTCAGGAAAATAAATTGTACTATAATCGCAAAATTGATGAACTGAATCAAACGGCATTATATCTGCTCACACAATTTTATCCTCAGCAAGATTTGTGGTTTTTAAATGAGGTTTGGTTTTTTGCACAAAGCAGTAAAGCCAATTTATTGCGTTCCCGCTTACAAGACTTTGAAACGGAGAAATCCATTCCTCAATTTTTTCGTACGCAATATGACGACATCAAAAAGCAGATTTATTTTTTCGAGCAAAACGGACAGTATGATTCCTTGTATTTTTATCAAAAGCAATATGCAGATTTGGTGCAAAAAATTGGCAAGTCCTATCCCAAATATTTTGCTTTGCGCTTTGACGAGCATATTATTTCCATAAAAGAAATTCAACAATCCTTATCTGCTAATGAACAATATTTTTCTTTCTATACTGCCGGAGGTTTTTATTACTTATATGCCATTGACAAATTTAGTGTCAAAAATATTCGCCTTGCAAATACAGTTTTTACTGACAGCTTAATTGAGGTTTTGAATACCGCTGTAGCTGAAAAAAAATATCATAAACAAAAGGGAACAGCTTTATTTAAACTCTTGTTTAGTCAAGTTACACCATTAGAACATATTACCATAGAGCCTTCGGGCAATATTTCTTTTCTGCCTTTTGATGTTCTGTCTGAAGACGGACAACATTACTTTTTTGAAGAGCACACAACGGTGTTTTCTTTTTCTGCCAATACTTATTTTCATACAAAAAACACAGCGACAGAAAGCAATGGCTTGGCTATTTTTCCCGACTTTTATGGTTCCGGTTTATCGGCTTTAAATTTTCAATTAGAAAAAGAAAGCATAAATAAACTGAATGACGTATCTGTTTTATCCGGGCAATATGCTACGAAAAAAGCGGTCATTTGGAATTTACCTAAATTCGGTGTCATACATTTCGGTACGCATTTATTGTATGATACTTTGCATCCGCTACAGTCTAAACTCATGCTCAGCAAAGGCGAGTATTTGTCATTGGATGAAATATGGAAACTACAAACTCACGCACAATTTGTATGCCTTGCTGCCTGTAAAAGCAATGCCGGAAAGTGGCAACAAGGCGAAGGGTTGCAAAATTTTGCCTGGGCGTTTGAATATGCCGGTGCTGCTAATGTACTAGCTACACGTTGGGATGCCGCAGATGAGGCTACGGCTAAACTTATGGCAGATTTTTATGGCTTACTGAGGTCTGGAAAAAACAAGACAGAAGCACTGCAATTAGCCAAAATACATTATCTGAAAAATGCAGATGCCATAGCTGCTCAGCCTTTTTTCTGGTCGCATTTAATCCTGTACGGCAACCACGATGAAATCAAACTGAAACCAAAATTTTTAGCTCATTTTTGGTGGATGCCTGTAATGCT
>CAZPBT010000330.1:0-2410 GCA_964584555.1 uncultured Chitinophagales bacterium | reverse complement strand
ATTGAGCTTACCCGATTTGAGGGAGAGCATACTCAAATTTTATTTTGTTATCGTCCCGTATTTTCAAATGAAATCATAGTTCTTCCTGTGTAAGAATTGACAAGTATGGTTCATGTAATTGGTTACCCTTATGCCTTCCTGTCGTCCTAAAAAATAGTTTACAGATTTTTAGTAAATCCTAACCTGAGTTCAGGTTAATCTTTTCAATTAAAAAATAGTTGATTTTGATATAGAACCACCTCCTTTTAATTCCTCCTACTTGTTAAGTTGGACGATAAAATGAGAAATCAACTGTTTTTTCATCTTAGTTTTCTTAACAAGAACTCTGGTTACTAAATAGATTTACCATTCAAATTTAGTCCTGATTTTGGTTTATAGTTTATTTATTTGTTATAACTTAATTTATTTGTTCACTTTTTTTAAATTGATATGATCAACTATCTCGTGCAATTAGTTTCCTATTCTCAGACGTGGTCTATCATATTGTATAATTGAATAACAAAATCTAATAACTTCATGACTATTTTGCCATGTTTATTTTCATCGTGTAGAATATTTACAGCATAACTGGCAGCAGGTAAATCATTAAAGACAACTGTTGCTGTATTATTCTTAATGTCTGTAGTCTGTATCTTGTAATACTTAGCGTAATTTTCATCAGGTATTGTTCCATCCTTATTGTATAAAGCAAACTGTAAAAAGCCTGAATTATTTCTAAGGTTATTTACGGTGACTGTAAGTTGATAATTGTTTTGCTCTTTTGACTTAAAAGCATATAGTAGTGTAAGTATGCCTATGCTTAAAATTACTAGCATTGATTTCATTTATCGTTATTGATATTAATTTTTGAAAATTGCAGGTAGGAAGCTACAATGGCATAAGTTGGTGCAATAAACCAACCGACAACCGGAATAAGTAATAAAAACATAAATCCTAACCCTATACCAAACATTTCTGGTTTATGAACTTTATAAAATAATTGACTTTCCTTAATGCTAAAGCCTTGTCTTTCTAATGTGTAATCTGTCATTAAAATGCCATTGTAATATGCTTGCACAAGAAATGTGAGCAAAGGTGTAATAATATTGATTAGTGGAATAAAGCCTAAAAGCGTTATGATTAAGATTAAGCCCAATTGCTTTAGCGAATTTCTGAATGATAAACTCAGTCCTCGTTTTATTTCATTAAAGAAAATACTCCATTTGAATGGATACGATTTTCCTGTAGCAAATTCCTCTGTTTTTGAACTAATGAATGAAAAGAAAGGTGTACCAATAATTAAAAATATACCACTGAAAATAGCATCTTTATTGGATTCAATGGTTGTTTTTAATAGCCAAAACAAAGCCGAAATACCTTTTGAAATATCATCTGGTTTAAGATTGATAAACCTTTGTAACAACGGTATTAACTTTTGTGAAATAGGCTCTTGAATGTATTCTACCCCAAAAAGAAGTGCTTTTATGGTTATGGTAAATAATAACAAGAATGCAATACCTGAGATTAAAAAATAGCTCTTTAAATTATGCTTTTTAATAAATTGGTGTGCATGGAAATAAATTCCAAGTGTATCTATCGCAATGTTTTCGTATTGCAATGCAGTTTGTTTAATATTTCTGAAATCCACTTTAAACAATTATATATCAATTACGAATTATTAATTACGAATTATCAATTACGAATTACGAATTACGAGTTCAAGGTTTATAATTTTTAATTCGTAATTTCAAACTGTCTAAAACAGCATATACAATGGGCACTACATACACGGTAAGCATTAATGAAGAAGTTAATCCACCAATAATAACCCAAGCCAAGCCATTTTTCCATTCGCTGGCTGTACCTTTTGCCAAGGCAATGGGCAACATACCAAAAACCATTGCAAGGGTAGTCATTAAAATCGGTCGCATACGTTCTTTGCCTGCTTTTATTAAGGCATCCTTATAGTGCATACCTTCTGTTTTTAGGTGATTAGTAAAATCAACAATAAGAATTCCGTTTTTCACCACTAAACCCATTAGCATAATTAAACCCAACATTGCAAACAAACTGATATTGCTTAATGATAAATTCAATGCTAAAAATGCTCCGATTATGGCCATGGGTATTGCAAACAATACAGCAAAAGGATAAACGAAACTGTCGTATAATGCCACCATAATGAGGTAAATCAAAATAAAAGAAATTAGCAATACAGAACCTAATGCACCAAAGCTGTCTTGCTGCCTTTTAATATCGCTACCCCAAGAAAGTTGTACTGAATTTGGCAAAGGATTATCTTTTAAATAAGCCAAAACATCATCTGCCACTGTACCCGAAGGTCTCCCCAAAGCATCAGCAGTAAGGGTTACGGCAGGTTGACGGTCTTTTCTTTCTAATAATGAAGGTGATTTATCCTGAACTACTGTTG
>CAZPBT010000329.1:0-2424 GCA_964584555.1 uncultured Chitinophagales bacterium | reverse complement strand
GCTAATATTGTGAAATTATTTTTGAGAGATAATTTTAAAATTAAAGACATTTTTGTTGAAGTAAAACCAATTGTAAAATCGAGATTTAAAAAACTTCAAGAAACGGGATTAGAAGCAGAATTGTATTTTATGAACAACTTCAATTCTATAGACATTTTCAAAAATGGAATTATAGAAGATGCTCGATTATATGGCGATGGTTACGATTTTCAAGTTAGTGTAAATAACAATTCTTTTTTAGCTGAAGTAAAAGGAATCAGGGCTAAAAAAGGAAGATTTAGATTAACTGAAAATGAATATTTAAAAGCAAGAGAATACAAGAATGATTTTATTGTTACATTGGTTTTGAATTTGGATGACTTACCAAAATTTCTTACTATTGAAAATCCATTAAAAAATCTGAAGTTTGAGGAAAGATTAATCAAATCAAAAGAAGTGAGAGAGTATCATCTAATAAATGATTTATGTTAGAAGAATATTCAATAGAAATAAAATCAGTGAAGGCTCCGCCAATAAGTCTTGCAATGTGTGATTCCATAAGTTGTCCAATTTGCGATGTTGACCTTGCAGATGAAAATGAAATAGATTTAGCGTCTTTTAATGTGGACAACGATACTATCATTTACTGTGAAGGTTGCGATATTAATCTTCGATTTAAAATTGTTAGGATTTAATATAAATAATAGTATTACATCAATCAAAAGAAGTTGAAGAAAAGTAAGGATTAAATGCATGGGAGGCTCGTTTGAAGCATTTATGAAAAACGAACCTATACCACAAGATGATGAATAATACCTCATCAAATCAAGTACATCCCACTCATACCTTATAACTATCGTGTTGCGCTCTTTTCTTTTCGGGAAGTTTCGTTAAATTTGTACTCAAATCCGAATATGCGTGTTTATTTAGATAATGCTGCCACCACTCCGCTGAGTAAAGAAGTACTGGATGCGATGATGCCCTATTTTACGGAGCATTTTGGCAATCCCTCCACTACTTATTCTTACGGCAGAGATACGCGTGCAGCGATAGAAACAGCCCGCAAAACGATTGCTTCGCTCCTGAATGCACAACCCGGCGAAATTATTTTCACTTCCGGCGGAACGGAATCGGCTAATATGGCCATCAAAGGTGCTGTTGATTATCTGGGCGTAGAGCGCATTATCACCTCTCCTGTTGAACATCATTGTGTAGAATATGCCGTTGACTATTGTCGCGATTATAAACATACGGAAAAAGCACTGGTACAAATAGACACGGCAGGCAATATCGATTTAGTGCATTTGGAAAATCTGCTTAAGTCGTCGGACAAAAAAACCTTAGTGGCACTGATGCATGCCAATAATGAAATCGGGACAATGACAGACCTGCAACAAATTGTAAAACTTTGCAAAGCATATCATGCCTTGGTTTTTTCAGATACGGTACAATCATTTGCACATCATATCATCGATACTAAAGAAATTTCGGTTGATTTTGTAACGGGATCTGCACATAAATTTCACGGACCTAAAGGCAACGGTTTTTTGTATATGCGCAAACAAAATAAAGTGCAGGCACTGATACATGGCGGTGGACAAGAAAGAGGTTTCAGAGCAGGTACTGAAAATGTGGCCGGCATAGTGGGTTTAGCGGAAGCAGCAAAAATGGCTTACAATACACTGGAAGAAGATAAGAAGCATATTTTAGGTTTGAAGTATTATTTCAAACAACAGCTGATGGATGCATTTGAAGATATAGATTTCAATGGCAACACGGATGAAAAAAGTTTGTTTACGGTATTGAATGTTTCCTTTCCTCCACACGAAAATGCCCCTCTCCTGCTTTTCCATTTAGACCTTGCCGGAATTTGTTGCAGCGGCGGAAGTGCATGTAACAGCGGAGCAGCTTCGGGCTCACATGTCATACAGGCACTGAATAAAAATCCCGACAGAGTTTCAATTCGTTTTTCATTTTCAAAACACAATACGAAAGAAGAGCTGGATTTTGTACTCGAAAAGCTGAAAGAGATTTTCAAGTAGTATCTTTTAAATAAAAACCTGAGTTCGAGATAAGTGTTTCAATTAAAAATTAGTTGATTTTTTATGCAGCACCACCACCTTTTAATTCCTCCACCTTGTTAAAGTGGAGGAAAAATGAGAAATCAACTATTTTATCCCTTATTTTTATTAACCCGAGCACAAGTTAAAACATCATATTATTATATTTGATATATAATATTTACCACATTATGGCATAAATTTATTTAGAAATAACGAAGTTTACCATACAAAAAATTGGGTCAGAAGAGAAAATAGTAGAATCGCCAAAGGTGATACGATGTTTTTGCTTGACTTACTAAACGGATTAACACCAAAAAAGTAATTTATGATTATAAAGGCTATGTTTCTATGTGGTTTAAACAGCAAAACGAGATAAAAAAAG
>CAZPBT010000328.1:0-2436 GCA_964584555.1 uncultured Chitinophagales bacterium | reverse complement strand
GCATATACATTATCACCACCATCGCATTTGGTTCTTGTTGTGCACAATATCTTGAGGATAAAAGTATCTTCAAAAATATCATTGCACAGCATCCCCAATTGTACATAGCGGGCGGTGATAATGTATATGCAGATTTCTTTGCATTAGCCCCCGGAACTCCCCAGTATATTGAAGGTGCTTATAAGCAACTTTTTGCCAGCGGATATTGGTATGAGTTTTTTAATACAGTACCTGTTTTGCCAATCTGGGACGACCATGATACAGGAGAAAATGATGGGACTTCAAATAATCCGGTAAAAGGTTTTGCTAAGGAAATGTTTTTTAAATACTGGAAAATTCCACAAGAAGCTCCTCGCCATAATCGTCCGGATGGAGGAATTTATGACGTGCAGTATTATGGTGATGATAATCATAAGGTACAGATTATTTTATTGGATTTAAGATGGAATCATACTCCATATAAAACATCCGGAGCAGGTGCTGCGCTTAGTGGATATGATACTATGCTTAGCCCCGATGCTACGATTCTGGGCGAAACACAATGGCAATGGTTGGAACAAGAACTGTTAAAACCGGCTAAAGTACGCATCATTATGTCCAGCTTACAATTTAATTCATTATACAGTGGAGGCGAAAACTGGGCGGTGTTACCTAATGAAAAACAAAAAATGTATGATCTGATTAAGTCTACGCAAGCGAATGGTGTAGTGTTCTTGAGTGGTGATGTACACTTTGCTGAATTAACCAAAACCCAACCTGCCGGCATGTATCCTATTTATGATGTTACAGCCAGTGGATTAACACATTGCGAGCGCAAAGTAGCCACTACGAATGATGCAATTCGAGTAGGAAATGGCTATGGATATGTAAATTATGGAATAATCCGTATTGACTGGGATAAATCTCCGGTTGAATTAAAATTAGAAGTTTACGGCAAATCAAATCCGGAAGATCAACCGGTTATATCACATACTGTTAACTTAGATGAATTAAAATTCTGACGATTTAATAATTCCTTGAATAGAAAAGAGGCATATTGTGTGCCTCTTTTTTTATTTTTGATAATGGATATTTTTCAACAGACAGAATCTTTATTACAGGAAGTTCATGATACTATGATTTCATCGGCTGATGAATCAGAGAAATTCAGAATACGCTTCTTGGGAACTAAAAATATATTGAAAGACATTTTTTCAGAAATTAAGAATGTTCCTAATGAACGCAAAAAAGAATTCGGCCAATTAGTTAATTCAGTAAAGCAAGCCGCTGAAGAAAAATTTCAGGCTGTTCAAGAATTATTCATGCAAACAAACAGCATAAATAAGACGGCTATTGATTTGACTTTGCCCGGAGATAATCTGGCATTAGGAGCAAGACATCCCATCCAGATTGTAAAAAACCAGATTGTTGAAATCTTCAATCGGCTGGGATTTGTTGTTGAAGAAGATCGTGAAATTGAAGATGACTGGCATAATTTCACCGCATTAAATATGCCCGAAGATCATCCGGCAAGGGATATGCAGGATACTTTCTTTATCAATCTGAATCCGGATATCGTATTGCGCACCCATACTTCTTCTGTTCAAGTAAGAGTAATGGACAGGCAAAAACCGCCAATACGCATTTTATCACCAGGGAGAGTTTATCGGAATGAAACTATCTCAGCAAGGGCACATTGCTTTTTTCATCAGGTTGAAGGCTTGTATATAGATGAAAATGTATCATTTGCTGATTTATTACAAACATTGGACTATTTCGTGAAAGAACTATTCGGGCACGAAACTAAAATAAAATTACGTCCTTCATATTTCCCATTTACCGAACCAAGCGCAGAAGTGGATGTAACTTGTTTTATTTGCGGCGGAAAGGGATGCAATGTTTGTAAATATACGGGATGGGTGGAAATCTTAGGCTGTGGCATGGTAGACCCGAAAGTTCTCGAAAACTGCAATATTGATGCTAAAAAATATTCAGGCTTTGCCTTTGGTATGGGTGTTGAACGCATTACCATGCTCAAATATCAGATTAAAGATATACGCTTATTGTCGGAAAATGATATCCGTTTTATAGAGCAATTCCGCTCAGCTTAAGCCTATTCATTCATTTCATCGTGCATTAATCGTTCTATACGTTTATCCGGAATGAACCACATAAGTGCGATAGCTAAATAAATGGCTGCGGATAGCTGCGGATACCTATTAGATAAAAATATACCCACAAGATAGCCAATCCACGAAATATTACCCTTGTAATCAGAACCGATGGCATTTGCTATAATTGAATCTTTGCCGTGTGAATGAACTATCGTTTTTACTAGTAGCAAATAAGCACTTCCTGAAAGTAAAAGTACTATTCCCATAAGGGCAACAGGTGTCGACCGGAAATGAGTTTCACCCATCCATGCCGTAGCAAACGGCAATAAAGACAAGAAAAATA
>CAZPBT010000327.1:0-2460 GCA_964584555.1 uncultured Chitinophagales bacterium | reverse complement strand
CTAATCTTCCAGTGTGCCAAATTTTCCTGCATTCATCTCATCAATAGCCTCATAAAGTTCTGCTGTGGTATTCATAACAAATGGTCCGTATGATGCGATGGGCTCATTGATTGGTTCACCGCTCATTACCAAAACGATGGCATCTTTCGTTGCTTTTAGCTCAATTTCTGTGCCGTCATTCCGCATCAGAATAAAATTATCAGTTGGTATATTTTCTACCTTGTTCATACTGATACTACCTTCTACTACTAATAATGCAGCATTATGTTCTTTAGGTAGGGCAAAGCGATACACGGTATCTTTTGACAAGTAGAGGTTAAACAAGTTCACGGGAGAAAAGGTAGTGGCAGAGCCATTTACGCCATCCAGCTCACCTGCAATTACATCTGCGTAGCTATTTGCATTGATTTGCACCTTACTCATTTTTTCTTCCGGAATATCCTGATATTTAGGCGGAGTCAGTTTACTTATTTTTGGTAAATTCACCCATAGCTGCACCATTTGAAAAAGGCCTCCCTTTTTAGAAAATTCTCTTTCGTGATATTCTTTGTGCAATACACCACTTCCTGCTGTCATCCATTGCACGCCTCTTTCTGTTATTACACCACTGTTGCCACCGCTGTCATGATGTTCTACCCGGCCTTGATAAGCAATCGTTACGGTTTCAAATCCTTTATGCGGATGCACGCCTACTCCGCGGGGTGTTTCACTTGGCGGAAACTCCACTTTTGAATTATAATCCAGCATTAAAAATGGGCTTATTCTCTTTTGAGTGATGTCTCCGTGAGGGAAAAAATTGTGTACGCGAAATCCATTCCCAACCATGTGAGGAGCGGGTGGTGTTAAAATTTTCTCAATTGTTCTCATTTTGTTTTCCATGATTATTCCTTTATGTTTATATTTGTGGTAAATTTAGTATAGTTACTATACTTTTACAAGTAGTATACTGAATGTATATCAATATACTCGATGTAAGTAATGCTGATTATCAATATACTAAATAGTATTTAAAAATTGTTAAAAATGAGAAAAAAAACAACTGACTGCCCATTTACCTTCACACTATCCATATTAGAGGGAAAATGGAAACTGCCCATTATCAATATTTTACTCCAGAACGGTACGATGCGGTTTAAAGAACTGGAACGCGGCATTGAGGGTATCACAGCACGGATGCTCACCAAAGAGCTGAAAGAACTGGAAGAAAAGAAAATAGTAAAACGCAAAGCCTATGCTACCGTGCCACCAACGGTAGAATATACATTGACCGAATGTGGGATGACTTTAAAACAGATTATACAACAAATGCACAAGTGGGGAGAAGTATATAACAAAATGAATTCAAAACAAAAAAACAAATAAATATCAGATGAAGTATGTAATTATCGGCGGTGTGGCAGGAGGAGCCAGTGCCGCAGCACGTCTTAGACGACTAGACGAATCATCAGAAATTATTCTTTTTGAAAAAGGGGAATATATTTCTTATGCTAACTGTGGATTGCCTTACTATATTGGCGATGTAATCAAAGAACGCGACAAACTTTTCGTACAAACTGCCGCATCATTTAAGCAACGCTTTAATATTGATACTCGTGTATTGTCAGAAGTTATTGCAATATACAGAGCTGAAAAGAAAGTAGAAATTAAAAATATAGTTACTGGCGAAACTTATTTTGAACACTATGACAAGTTAGTGTTGTCGCCGGGTGCCGACCCCGTTCGTCCGCCCTTACCCGGCATACATGAAGAAGGAATTTTCACCTTGCGTAATGTAACAGATACGGATAAAATAAAAACTTATGTACAACAATTTCCTAAAGGCAAGGCAGTCGTAATCGGTGCCGGATTCATCGGTTTGGAAATGGCTGAAAATCTGCATCATTTAGGTATGCAAGTCAGCATTATAGAAATGATTAACCAGGTGATGGCTCCTGCAGATTTTACGATGGCCAGTATAGTACAGCAGCATATTCGTTCCAAGGGAGTAGATTTGCGCTTAAACACTGCAGTTGCCGGATTTGAGCGCAGGGATGGAAAATTAAACGTCTTGCTAAAAGATGGCAATTCCATTGCAACCGATGTAGTTATTTTGTCCATAGGTGTTCGCCAGGATACTAAACTTGCTGCAGAAGCAGGATTGCAGATTGGGCAGGCAAGAGGAATTGTTGTCAATGAATATCTGCAAACATCTGATGATGATATTTATGCTGTTGGCGATGCCATTGAGTTTAAACATCCTATCAGTGGCAATATGCTGACCACATATTTGGCGGGTCCTGCCAACAAACAGGGCAGAATTTGTGCAGATAATATCGTAATGGGAAATGTAGAAAAATATAAAGGCTCAATCGGAACAGCAATCGTAAAAGTATTTGACTTGACAGTTGCAGTTTCAGGAATGGCTGCCAAGCATCTAAAAGCTGCCAATATAGATCATATTGTATCTACTACACACAGTGG
>CAZPBT010000326.1:0-2462 GCA_964584555.1 uncultured Chitinophagales bacterium | reverse complement strand
TTAGGGATTCAAGAAATTAATAAAGGGGTGTCTACAGGCAGTGCTTGGTTTGTAACCGATGCTAAAATTGACAGCTTCTCTCCTGTTGATGGTAAATTAATTGCCAGTGTACAAGTTTGTGATGCAAAAAATTATGAGCATGTAGTACAATCCGCTCAGAAAGCATTTGCCGAATGGAAAAAAATTCCTGCACCAAAACGCGGAGAAATTGTGCGACAAATAGGCAACGAATTCAGGGCACATAAAGAAGATTTAGGTCGACTGGTTTCGTGGGAAATGGGAAAAAGCTTACAAGAAGGCTTGGGAGAAGTGCAAGAAATTATAGACATCTGCGATTTTGCTGTGGGGCTTTCACGCCAGCTTTATGGCTTGAGTATGCATTCAGAACGACCTAACCACAGAATGTATGAGCAGTGGCATCCATATGGCATTGTGGGGATTATCACGGCTTTTAATTTCCCGGTAGCGGTATGGGGCTGGAATGCTATGCTGGCATTAGTTTGCGGAGATGTATGTATTTGGAAACCTTCTGAAAAAGCTCCATTGTCCGCATTGGCTTGTCAATTTATCATGTCAAAAATTATTAAAGAAAATAATCTGCCGGAAGGCATTTCAGGATTGATAACAGGCGAAAGAGAAGTTGGAGAATGGATGACGAACGACACTCGTATTCCGCTTATATCGGCTACGGGTTCAACGCGTATGGGCAAAGAAGTAGGGAAAGTGGTGGCGGAAAGACTGGGCAGAAGCTTATTGGAATTAGGAGGAAATAATGCCATTATCATCACGCCAAGTGCCGACTTAAACGTTGCACTCATAGGCAGTGTCTTTGGAGCTACAGGCACTACCGGACAACGTTGTACTACTACCCGCAGACTGATTATCCACTCTTCTATTTACAATGAATTCAAAACCAAACTCGTTGCAGCATATGGTCAATTAAAAATTGGCAATCCGCTCGAAGCAGGCATACATGTTGGGCCGCTGATTGATACTCATGCCGTTAAACTTTACGAAAATGCTATTCTGCAGTGTAAAGAGCAAGGTGGCAGATTTCTTGTAGAAGGAGAAGTTTTATCCGGAGGCAACTATGCATCGGGATGTTATGTAAAACCTTGTATTGCAGAAGTTGACAGTCAACTTCCCATTGTGATGCATGAAACTTTCGCTCCCATACTATATTTGATGAAATATGATACCATTGAAGATGCATTGGCACTTCAAAATGCCGTTCCGCAAGGATTATCTTCTTCCATAATGACCATGAATATGCGCGAAATGGAATATTTTCTGTCTGCCCAAGGTTCAGATTGCGGTATTGCCAACGTGAATATTGGTACTTCAGGTGCAGAGATTGGCGGTGCATTTGGTGGTGAAAAAGAAACCGGTGGTGGCAGAGAATCGGGTTCTGACTCATGGAAAGCCTATATGCGAAGACAAACCAATACCATCAACTTTGGCACGGACTTGCCTTTAGCGCAAGGAATCCAGTTTGATTTAGGGTAATTTACTTTAAGCAAGATTATGAAAGACGTGTTGCACGTCATCATCCTGTTCTAATTTATCTATGAGTTCCAGCACCTCATCCATTTGCTCTTCATTGAGTTCCACAGTATGGTTGGGGATGCGTTGTAATTCTGATTTAATGACTTCGATATTTTTGTCTTCTAATGCTTTTTGCATAGATCCAAAATCCTGAAATTTGGTATAAATGATATAATGCTGTCCGTCATCTGATTTTTCCAAATCATCTAAACCAAAATCAATTAGTTCCAGTTCCAAATCATCGGGATTGACATTCGCAGCGTCGATGGTAAAAACACCATTTCGTTCAAATACAAAATTATGCATACCAACAGTACCCATTGAACCGCCGTTTTTATTTAAAATAGTACGCAAATTAGCCACCGTTCTGGTTGGGTTGTCCGTTGCGGTTTCAATTACAATAGCAACAGTATGTGGACCCATAGCCTCATATACCGGCTCTTCATAATCTTTCTGATCTTTGGAAGAAGCACGTTTGATGGCAGCTTCCACCCTGTCTTTCGGCATCTGTACGGCTTTGGCATTCAGTATAGCCCGGCGTAACATCGGATTATTTTCGGGCAGTGGACCACTGGCTTTTACTGCAATAGCAATTTCACGACCTACGCGGGTAAAATCTTTTGCCATTTTATCCCATCTTGCCATTTTTGAGGCTTTTCTATATTCAAATGCGCGTCCCATAATTACATTATTTTCGGCGCAAAGATAGACAATTCCAATTTTTAACCAAAATGAATTAGTTTTGATTCTGTTTTGGTTATGAAAAAGAAAGTTAAAGCACAAGATTTTATCAAAAAACATGAATATCCCGGAGGCAAAAAAGCGATGGATGACTTTATTATTGAAAACATGCAATATCCAAAGGAAGCACTGGAACTAAAGCAGGAAGCTGAAGTTTGGGTGGAGTATGAAATGGA
>CAZPBT010000325.1:0-2467 GCA_964584555.1 uncultured Chitinophagales bacterium | reverse complement strand
CGCTATGTCCTTAGTGATATTGAACAATTCGGCAACAATTCGGGTAAAGGAAATATTATTGCGCTTTCGCCCTATCTGCATACCTATGATTTTTCCTCGCAGCAGGCATTTGAAAACATGATGCGTTATTACTTGAATTTCGCACAACAAAAACATTTACTGAATGATTCTACGATTATAGCATTACCTGAGTATATAGGCACATGGCTGGTTGCATTAAATGAGAAAGCCAATATGTATGACGATACATCTGTAAACGATGCCATGAAAACGATGGTTTATTCCAATTTATTTTCTTTTGCGAAAGCGTATTTACATGCATCCGGTAAGGAAAAAGAGAAAGAAGCGATATTCAGGATGAAAGCAGAGAAAATGGCTACTGCCTATCAGCAATCATTTTCAACCTTAGCAAAAGAGTTTAATGTCAGCATAGTGGCAGGCTCTATCGTCCTGCCTGATCCGGAAATAAAAGAAGGGAAATTAGTCATCCGTCCAAATGGCAAACTCTACAATATCAGCGTAGTTTATAACAATAAAGGAAAAGCACTTTTACCTTTAATCAAGAAAGCATATCCGATAAACAGTGAACTTGGATTTACCTGCAAAGCCCCCATCCATCAGTCTGTTTTTACTTTGCCATTAGGCAATATTGGCGTTTTAATTTGTGCCGATTCATGGTATCCGGATTGTTATCAATCATTAAAAGACAAATCAATAAAAGCAATCATTTCCCCGTCTTTTGTAAGTGAAAGCAATGCTTGGCAAACACCTTGGAAAGGCTACGAATATGCCACACCGAGAGATATTAATACTGCAGATAAAAACAGCATAACGGAAAAAGATGCCTGGAAAAAATATGCCGTTGTAGCCAGAGCTCAATCAGCTGGAATTCCTTATGCGGTGAATGTTTTTTTGCGAGGCAATTTTTGGAACATAGGCAGCGACGGCAATACCTTGCTACGGATGCATGATTCCATTTTTGAATCAAGATACAAAATGGAAAAAACAGGCAGCCTCGTCAATATGTGGATAGAATAACAAAATACAAGTTATTCGTCCATATCGATTTTTACTCCTCTTATTTGCTCCAGTAAAACACGGGTAGTAGTAAATGAAACAATCTTGTCTTTAAAATATTCCAGTGCATATTTCTTTTCTTCTTCTGTCGCCTTATAATAATTGAGAATATTCAGCAAATGCATTTTCATATGCCCTTGCTGGATTCCTACAGTTGTAAGTGCACGAAGCGCTGCAAAGTTTTGTGCCAATCCTGCTACAGCACAGAACTGCATGAGTTCTGCTGCATTAGGATTGCCCAAGATATGCATACTGATTTTTACCAGAGGATGTAGTTGTGTTAATCCGCCCACGGTACCGACTGCTAACGGCAAATCTATCCAAAATTTAAACTTTCCATTTTCGAGTGAACAATGTGTCAGGCTCGAATAGCTTCCTTTGCGTGCGGCATAGGTATGTCCGCAAGCCTCTACCGCACGAAAATCGTTTCCTGTGGCAATGATCATGGCATCTACACCATTATAAATTCCTTTATTATGCGTAGTAGCCCGATGAGGATCTACTTCAGCAATTCTTACGGCCGTTCTGAATTTTTCTGCAAATACTTCCGGCTCTAAACCACCCACTTTACCCAAATCTTTGACATCGCATTCCACCCAGGCTCGGGCTACACAATTTGGTGTATAGTTAGAAACAATGGACATGATAATCGTAACACTTCCTTTAAAGTTATCATCCCTGCTTACGATATCTTTCAGTCCATTGGCACATTCCTCCAAAACGGTATTAATAAAATTAGCGCCCATGGAATCACGAGTATCAAAAGAAATTTTCAACTGGAAATAATCGGGCTCATGCATCGTCATATCTACCAACTGCATATCGAGTATACCTCCACCGCGGGCATCCATATTGAATGTAATGTATTTACAGTTTTCAGTTAATTTCTTTCTAATGGAGTTAAAACTTTCTTTCAAATATGTTGTGTCTCCATTGAATTTAAAATGAACCTGTCCAACCTTTTCAAGTCCTAAAATCTCCGTATGAAAACCGCCTTTATCTAACCAGAATTTAGCTGACTTTGACATGGCCGCCACTACAGAACTTTCTTCGATGGCCATTGGCAGACTGTACAAATTGCCATTAATTAAAAAGTTTGGAGCAATACCAAAAGGCATGTACATGTTAGTCAAGGTGTTTTCTGCAAATTCATCAAATTGTTGCTGAACCGCTTCATCTTCATGCCAAAATCCTTTTATTTCAGCTTTTACTTTCTCATCGCCAGAAAAATAATTTTCAATAAGCCAGTCAATTTTCTGGTCTTTTGAAAGTTTGGAATAGCCTTCAATTGGTTTCATGTGGATGTTTTTTAATTATTCATTTTTTTTAGATGAAACCACCCCCTGACCCCCTCCTTACAAAGGAGGGGGAATTAAAGGAGGCGGTTATT
>CAZPBT010000324.1:0-2468 GCA_964584555.1 uncultured Chitinophagales bacterium | reverse complement strand
TAGCGCTCGCCAAATGGCGTGTAATACAACAACACCGTGTAATTGTTTTCCGTGTCTTCATAAAAGCCTTCCGTAATTGTTTGGTCGGCAAGTTTATTATTCTCGTCTTTAAAAATATAACTGTAATTGTACAAACCTTGTTTCATCAAAATGGATGCGTTATAACTTTTGTCGGAAAGATCATAACTCATCTTCGACCATTCATCACAAGTATAATTATTAAAAGCACCTACTACATAAAAATTGCCGTTAGCCAATAAATTCGGGAAGCCTAAGGTGAAATGCACCGTGGCATAGTCGGCACCCGTATTGTAGTCCGGATTTTCATACGACTCAACATAATACAAACCGTTCAAGTCTTTATAATACTGGTATTTATACGTCTGCAAAGGCGAATCGAATAACAGGTAAAAATCATTGCTGTTGTCCCGAATATCCAGTGCCCGTATATTCTGCCCCCTGAAGCGTATTGAGCGGGTATCAAATTGGCGAAATTCCCTGCCGGATGGAAAAGTGAGCATTCCGTTGAAATCAAAATTGAGCTCATTATTGCCAAACAACAAGGGACGAATCTCATACTTGGCATTGTCCCAACGAAAGTTCTGCAAGACTACCGCCTTTACTTCTGTCGGTGGGTTGTCTATCTGGAAATTTTTGTAATTGACTTTAAAAACCACCTCTTGTAATTTGCTCCTGTCGCTAAGGTTGCGCGGATAGGCCACATGAGCATCGATGCTTACCCGTGGCTCATAGACCATAAAACGCAATGTGAAAACCGGATTTTCCTTATTCGTTTCGTACACAATCAAGGCATAATTCCCCGACTTGCTAATGCGCATGTCATTATTTGGAAAAGTCATGGTATAATGAGTATAGGGTACTTTAGTGCCATTGGAATAAGAATAATCATTAATCGTAGATTCGGTAAACCCTTCAGTATATTCCATAATATTCATATCCGAAGGCGACCAGTCGGCACGGCATTGCTGCACGGTATAATAGAAAGTTTTGGATTTGTTGGATAAATCGTCAAAATGCAAAACCAGTGTTTCGGGCGAATTCAGTTGTATGGCGGCAAAGCCCATTTCATTCTCAGTAGGAAAAAACTGTACTGTCTTGATATACGAAACAAAAACCTGATTGTCATACATTACGGCAAAGGAATACGCATAATTCCATAAAAGGAAAGCTAAAAAAAAATGTATTTTTGAACGATACATGAATGCAGTACAGCAAATTTCTTTCCAAAAATAAGATTTTGATTAAAATAATTCTTTATGATGTTCAGAACGGAGATATTTCCCAAAAAAAGTACGCTGAAAATCAGCCATCAGGATAAAATCTTGCTCGCAGGTTCCTGTTTTGCAGAAAATATGCAGGCTTATTTCCGGCGATTCTTGTTTGCTGTTTTGTCCAATCCTCATGGCGTCATTTATAATCCCGTTTCACTCCAAAGAGCTTTACAGGATGTCGCAAACAAAAAGATATATGAATTAAAGGAGCTTCATTTTTATAATGAATTATATTTTTCAGCAGCACATCACACCTCATTTAGTGATACAGACAGTGGGGTTTGTCTGGAAAAAATAAATTCTTCTATTACACAAGCTCATCAGCATATGCAAAATGCGAATGTGCTCATTATTACACTGGGAAGTGCTTATGTGTATGCCTGGAGTGAAACAGGTGCAAATAACTTTGGTACTCCTTCGGAGATTGTTGCCAATTGCCATAAATTACCGAATACGTTTTTTCAGAAACGTTTGCTTTCTTTAGAGGAGATAGTACAAACCTTACAAAATATAATTTTTCTTTTTTCGGATAAAAAAATCATCTTTACGGTAAGTCCGGTACGGCACTGGCGCGATGGCGCAGTAGAAAATATGCGCAGTAAATCTTTGTTGATAGAAGCCATTCACCGTGTAGCAGAACAATCAACAGCAGTAAATTATTTTCCGGCTTATGAAATCATGATGGACGATTTGCGCGATTATCGTTTTTATGAAGAAGACTTATTACATCCCAATAAAACAGCGGTAAACTATATTTGGGATAAATTTGCTACTACTTTTTTTGATGATAAAACACAATTGCTCAATAAAAGAATTGATGCCATACAGGCCATGAAAGCGCATCGCCCCAGATTTGAAAATACCCAAGCTTATGCGAAACACAAACAAAAAACAGAACAAGAGATAAGTGCATTGACTGCCCAATATCCATACTTAGATTTTACTCAAAAGTAACCGGTATTTCTATCGTGAAACTGTTCGTCCAGGCATTGAGCAAGGTGTTTTCATATTTGCCGTTCAATACTTCAATAGTAGAAAGCAAGTTTTGGATAGCAGGCTGAGCCGGATTAAGTTTTATGCCGGAATATACAATACGAAGCTGTACACGTTGTTCCGTTTTTAGTTCTACAAGCCTGATTTGTAATGTATCAGGGCGGTTCTGTTTAAAGTAGGAAA
>CAZPBT010000323.1:0-2498 GCA_964584555.1 uncultured Chitinophagales bacterium | reverse complement strand
CATTTAAAACACATTATCAATCATTAAACAATTGCCAGATGAAAATTTATAATAGTTTCCGTTTACTTCTTGAAAAAACTCGACACCAATACAATGAAGCACAGAAACATCAGCAGTCATAACTGTTCCAACTGGTAACGAAACATCTAAATTTTCGCCTGCATAAGCCGTATTTAAGGCATTATATGCACCATAAGTGGTATTGCTTAATTCATTTAATGCACCATTGCTTGGCTCGTATGTTTTAGTGGTATCATTGTAAATAAAATCAGAAACAACACCAATAGCATTGATAAATCTAAAATGTGTTGCACCAGCAGGTGCATTCAAATAGTCGCTTGGATTGACTGCAACAGTAGTTAAATTAGCCGTTAATCTATCTGGAGTATGTGTAGTAGCATAAGGTATATAAACAATACTTGCAAAGGTTACATTTTTATCAAATCCAAAATTGTATAAGTAAATGCGTTGTGTACTAATTTCCACTTTACGAACGCCACGAGCTTCTGTACCATCTTCTAAGTTTATTTTTTTCATAATGGAAGTTAGACGACCAGTACACTGTGGGTCTGTCATTCCGTTTAATACTTCTGATAATGCAATACGAACAGATTTACCAGCTTTAGCGCAGCCGCCAAACTCATTCATATTCTCACGAGTTCGTTGAAACTCTGGTGCCGTCTTTACTTGCGTATCTGTTGGACCGCCAACCAATCCAGCAAAAAAACCTTGCTGTCCTTTAATTTTAAAATGTCGTACATCACCTAATGTTCCAGTGTATTTTACGAGTCCTTTTTGTTTTGCCATGATTAGTAATATTTAATTGTTTAAAAATTTATTTACAACTTTTGCAATATTTGCTTTTGTTTTTCAAATTATAAGACCTCCAAAATGATGGCGGACAAACGCCATTCATTCCACATTTCCAAAGTCCTTTGTTTGCATTAATTGCAGATACCATCAAAGATTTTAAAAGAGTATCATTGCTATAAGTTTGGTAATGCCAAGCCCAACCATTGCATATAATTGTACTATCTAATCTTTGATTATTTAACCAAACATCAGCAAGCACTCTACCATACAAATCCTTTCCAGTGCTGTCATAAGACACCATTTTACCTGATATTAATTTGCTAGTATAGACAAATGATAAGTAGCCAAAAGGTTGCTTTAATTCAGGCGCATCAATGTTTTTTAGTCTAACAGTAAAATCTGTATTTCCTTTTCTAAAAACATAAGTATCACCATCTTTCACACGCACTACTCTTGCACTATCTTTTGCACTCGCATTTAATGCTACAAAAACTAATAATAAGAGTGATATAACCTTGAAATACTTGTTCATGAATCAAATATAATATGCAATAGAATGCCTATCAAATATGGACTTCCGAAGTATTCCGTTACTGCCGATATTTCCTTTCTATTCTATTTATTCCTACTTTTTATTTTGTATATTTGTATATAGATAATAAAATTGTAAGTACGTTATGGAAAGAATTTGTATTTATCCAAAAGATGTTCAGATAGTAACTGGTAAAAGTGAAAGATGGGGTCGTGAAATTATTAAAAAGATCAAATCTAAGTTTAATAAAGAAGATCATCAACTAGTAACAATCGATGAATTTTGCACATATTTTGGATTAGAAGAAAATAAAGTAAAACAGCTCCTTAGGTATTAAAGTACATATATAAGAATGAATATCGCTAAAAAAGATACTTTGGTTGGATACCTGCGTGGGAATTAAAACCTAATCAAATAGCCACTTTACAATCATTAGACATCAATGCAGGTTCAAGCATTGAAACGTTCAAAACCCCTTTTAATTCATATATCTTGCTAAATCTTTCAATAATTTGGTTCGATAACTGTCCCCTACGGGCTACAAAGGCATCTTCGGATGCCTTTTTTTATTGGGTTTTGGATGTCAAATTTGATACAATAGTATTGCTGATTTTTTCTGAAATCATAACAGCATAAAAAGATATGATTTTGCCTTGGAGAATTTGTGATATTTTGAGAAGGAAAAGGTGGATGATTAGTTTAACTTATAATAAGCCGATATTTTAGTTTATTCCATTTGGAACTCATCCCAAGTATAAAGATTAGTTGAAAGTATTTGTCCGTATTATAATCTCTGTTTGATTTTTTAATCAATTTTTCAAAAAACACATCAAATTTTTGGAGTATCAAATTCGGGAAAACAGAAATTAAAACGTCCCAGTATTTACTAAAAACATTACAATTGAGTTCTCGTGCAATAGGAGATAGTTGGGAGGCCATGTCTCAGTCTGCGCCAGTTTTTATTTTTTTTATTTTACCATGCTTGGTCTAGGTGGGGGTTCAATACGGTTCGTGGTTGGCAGGTGATAACACCTGCTAAAGGCGAGGTATTATAGTATTTATTTAATTTTTATGTTTTAAATATATTAGAATAATCATGAATTTGATGTAGTGCCTTGTAGTTTTTTCAGATTGACTGTTCCAACATAAAAAT
>CAZPBT010000322.1:0-2498 GCA_964584555.1 uncultured Chitinophagales bacterium | reverse complement strand
AAGGCAAACCCGTAAAAGTCTATTACACAATGCCAATTTTTTTTAAATTAAAAAATTAGGTAGTTATTGTATTATTAATATTTATAATATATTGTATTGTTTATTTTTTGTAAAAACAAAATAATCGAAAACCATTTCTAAATTTAAACTAACTTATGATTTGTAAGTAAAATTTATAGACAGTCAAATCGTAAATTATTTGTAATTTCACTTTCTATAAATCCGCTTATGAAAAAAGTTGTTTTTCTTTTTTTGTGCTTAAGCACAATTCAATTATTTGCTAATATAAATTTCTGGTCAGCACCACAAAACCGACTTGCAGAGCCGTCAGGTGTAAAAAAAATAATTCCATTAGTGACCAATAAAGTGATGCTGGATGACGTGTCATTTCGCTCATTCCAACCTCAGATTCCAAATGAAGAAAGTGGTAGTTTTGTTTTACTGGATATGCCCATGCCCGATGGAAATTTGCGCACTTTTAAAGTATTTGAAAGGACTTGTATGGCACCTGAATTAGCTGCAAAATATCCAATGATAAAAACTTATCAGGGAATTGCGCTGGATAATCCTGCAATCACAGCTAAATTTGATTATACACTATTCGGCTTTCATGCCATGGTTTTTGATGAAAAAGGCGTCTATTTTATCGATCCCTATACGAACCAAAATACAGGCCTGTATAATTGCTATTGGAAAAAGGATTATGTGCGTCAGGATGGAAATTATTCAAGTTGCCAAAACGATGAACACACTATAAATGCAGATTATGCACAGCATCTGCAACAAACACAAAACAGATTAGCAGACCCCAATACCACTGCTGTTATTTCTGACAATAAAATAAGAACATTTCGTCTTGCATTAGCATGTACTATTGAATATTCGGCTGCAGTTGCGGGCCCTTCACCAACTAAACCCTTAGTACTAAGTGCAATGGTAACCTCTATGAACAGAGTAAACGGCGTTTTTGAAAAAGATTTATCCATCCACATGAATCTGGTACCGAATAATGATACGTTGATTTTTATTACAAGTGACAGTTATACGAATAATAATGGTGGCACCATGTTAGGACAAAATGTAACGGTTTGTAATGCCCGTATTGGATCAGCAAACTATGACATCGGGCATGTATTTAGTACCGGAGGTGGTGGAGTGGCCTATTTAGGTTGTATTTGTACTGCTGATAAAGCCAGAGGCGTTACCGGATCTTCAAATCCGGTAGGTGATGGATACGATATTGATTATGTAGCACACGAAATGGGACATCAGTACGGAGCAGACCATACCTTCAATTCTATCACGGGATCATGTTCTGGCAACAGGGCTTCTAATGCAGCATATGAGCCGGGTAGTGCTACTACTATCATGGGATATGCCGGTATATGCGGATCTGATGATATCCAACCTCACTCTGATGATTATTTCCACAGGATTAGTATCAGTCAAATATTCACATATATAAGCAGTACTTCCTGTGCGGTAATAACAACTAACGGCAATACTGCCCCTGTAGTAAATACATATACTGCCACCTATTATGTGCCTTATAAAACAAGTTTTGAGTTTGCTACATCTGCTACTGATGCTAATGGAGATCCATTGACCTATTGCTGGGAAGAATGGGATTTGGGCGGGGCAGCAGCATGGAATGCAACCACGGCAACCGCACCGATTTTCCGTTCGTTTAATCCAACTTCTACCGGCTACAGGGTATTTCCGAGATGGGATAGTTTAATCAGAAATTCTATAAAATATAAAGGCGAAGTTTTGCCTGAAGTAACGCGTGATGTAAAATTCCGATGTACCGTGCGTGACATGCATAATGGCTATGGTGCATTCAATGCACCTGATATCAACTTTACTGTAAAGGCACAATCAACTTCTACGCTGTTTAGGGTTACTTCATTTCCTACGCTTACAACTTTGACAGGAAATACCACCCAAACGATTAACTGGGATGTAGCAGGTACTACGGCTTCGCCAATTTCTTGTGCCAATGTCGATATTTATTTATCTTTAGATAGCGCCAGAACTTTCCCATACTTACTTGCATCTGCAACAGCTAATGATGGCACGGAAACAGTTACCATTCCGAACGTGGCGACTGCAAATGCTTCAGCAAGAATAAAAGTAAAAGGCAATGGAAATATCTTTTTTGATTTGAATGACGGTTGGATAAAAATAAATCAAGGAGTCGTTCCTTTCTTAGCTCAGTTTACAGCAAGTGATTCAATTATTTGTGCAGGCAATTCAATAATATTTACGAACACATCCAGCGGTTCACCAGACTCTGTGCGATGGACTATCAATGGTGGTACTCCATCAACATCTTCTTCCGCAATAACAGTATCTTCCGTCTTTTCCACTGCAGGCAGTTATACTATTACATTGTCGGCTTTCAAAGCAGGCAATTCAAGTACGATAAGTAAAACTATCACAGTTAATCCAAATAAAATTTATCAATTTTCACAAACCATTTGCCAAGGACAAAGTGT
>CAZPBT010000321.1:0-2527 GCA_964584555.1 uncultured Chitinophagales bacterium | reverse complement strand
CCCAACTGATCTGCAACAAATTTTACTACGGAGCTTTTATCGCCACTTAGCATGGTAGTTTTCACCTTCATGCTGTGCAGTTTGTTTACCGCTTCCTGTGCATCTTCCTTAATACTGTCGGCGATGGTGAGCCAGCCAGCAAATTTTTTATCATACGCAATAGCTATTGAGGTGTAAACAATTGCTGAAGGGTCAATGTCGTATTTGATAGAAAATTTATCCATCAGCTTAAAGTTGCCGACCAATAATTCTTTGTCATTTACATCAGCTTTCAATCCATGCCCCGCAATTTCTTCTGTATTGCTTAATTGTATGGATGTATTTACTGCTCCAACATACTGATGAATAGCTGTTGCAACCGGGTGTGTACTCTGGCTTTCCAAAGCATTCACCATTTGCAATATTTCATCTTTGCTAAACTCAGGTTTTATGTTTACTTCCTGCACTTTAAAAACACCTTCCGTCATAGTGCCGGTTTTATCCATCACGACATTTTGAATCCCGGCAATTATATCCAGGAAATTGCTTCCTTTAAAAAGTATGCCGTTCTTACTGGCCGCACCAATACCGCCAAAATACCCTAATGGGATAGAAATAACCAATGCACACGGGCAACTAATAACCAAAAATACCAACGCACGATATAGCCATTGGCTGAATACATAATTTTCTACAAACAGCATTGGTACTATACAGATAAGCACTGCCAGTAAAACAACAATGGGTGTATAGATTTTCGCAAACTTCCGGATGAATAACTCCGTGGGTGCTTTTTGTGCAGTAGCATTTTGTACCAATTCTAAAATCTTACTCAATTTACTATCGGTGTAAGCCGTAGTAACTTTTACCTGTGCAACAGTATTCAGGTTTATCATTCCTGCTAATACCGTTTCTCCTTTTGCTTTGGTGTCGGGTTTGCTTTCGCCAGTAAGTGCTGCTGTGTTGAAAGAAGCTGTATCAGAAATCAACTCTCCATCCAATCCTAATTTTTCGCCTGACTTTAATTGTATGATGTCGCCTATATTTGCTGCTTCGGCTTTGATGGTCTTTGGTTGATTGTTTTCCAAAATTGTTACTTCGTCGGGTCGCTGGTCAAGCAATGCTTTGATATTTGACTTTGCCCTTTTTACGGCTAATGTCTGGAATACCTCACCCACAGCATAGAACAACATTACTGCCACACCTTCGGGATATTCGCCAATGGCAAATGCGCCAATGGTGGCGATACTCATTAATAAAAATTCCGAAAATATTTCTCCTTTACCAATACTTTCAACAGCTTCTTTTAAAACTGGTAATCCTACGGGCAAATAGGCCGCCATATACCAAATAACCCTTACCCAACCGGTAAACCATGTTTGAAGAATCCAGTTATCAAATGCAATAGCTGTCAGCAATAAAGCCAGGCTGATGATTGCTGGAAGAAACATTTTAAACGTACTACTGTTCTCACTGCCTGAATGGTCGTGGCTATCTCCTTCTTCATGGTCGTGGTCATGTCCATCATCATGGCTATGGCCTTCTTTCAGCAATTCCTTTGCTCCAGCTTTTGAATAAATTTTTTCTTCCTGTGTGCAACAGGTCATTCTTCCCTGAGCATCGTAAGTATGTTTGTGATTTGGGTCTTTATTTATCATGTTCCTGTTCTTTTGAAATGGACAATAAAAAAGGTTACAGATGTTTTCACCTGTAACCCTCAATTTTTAAATTGTAATTACTATTAAGCCCTGAAAGCACCTACCATTCCCAAAAGGGAGGCCAGCATTATTACACACTTCCAGCAATTGAGCCTGTTCATTTTCATGTCTGTAAATTTTATGCATGTAAAAATACATACTACTTCGCTTTAGTATTGTTAATAATTTCCTGCAAATCCTCTGGTATTTCCATTTGCTTTAATGGCGGCACATTTGCACCGCCTGTGTTACCGATTGGCACTTTACCTACAAATGATTTTATACCACCAAAAAACAATCTTGTAATTTGACCGAACACTTCTTTTGTGCTTTTTATTCTAAAACCAAATTTCAACATTTGCCAATGTATGTAGCTATGTTGCAGTGGCCATCGTTGACCAAGTATATGTGCTCTTTCGTAATGATACCAGCATTGCTGCAGGTATCCTCTCTTTAAAAAATCATTTGCTTTTTCTAATTCATCCCGGTAATAGGGATAAAGTTGCTTTGGCATGTTTAAATATAATTTCATTATAGTTATTTTATCTTTAATTGTAACGAAACATCATTATACATTTCTTATATAACCCAATGGACGATATTCAAAACTTCCGTATGACTCCAGCCTATTCAAATGCGTTACTTTTCTTTGCTCTTATCCAAAAATACATTTACCTTATATTTTTTAAGTTTTTCGTCATATCCGGCCAAGTCTGTATTGTATTTAAACTCAGATTCAAGAAAACTCAGGAAGACTGTATTGTCTGCAAAGATTTCCTTCAAATTCTTGAAAGTCAGTTTCAAAATTTTTCCTTTTTTACCAATGCTGAAATAATAATTTGTTACATTGG
>CAZPBT010000320.1:0-2559 GCA_964584555.1 uncultured Chitinophagales bacterium | reverse complement strand
CGTCGTTCAGTGCTTCTGCAATGGGTAAAATGGTACGCTCCAACAGAATAATACCTGTAAGATTTTCCACGACTGTTTCCACCCCGTTTTGCGCATCACTGATGTTTTTTGCTTCGTTTACTTTCGCTCTTTTTTGGTAATCTGAAAAGGTGTGCAAAGGTGTAAAGCCCACCGTTAAAATGCGTTCGGCTATTTGATCGATTTTCAGCTGTGCGTCGGTATAAAGCTCTTCAAATTTGACATGCAATTCGAAAAAGTGTTTGCCCTTGATATTCCAGTGTAAACCGCGTAAATTCTGATAATAAATTTGAAAAGAGGCTAATAAGTCATTCAGCCCGTCGGCTAATTTCTCGGATTGTTGTTGGTCTAAGCCTATTTTTGTAAGTGCCATGTTGGTTGTTTTAGATTACAAATTTACGCCACTTGTTTTAATAAATAAAATTGATTAATTTTATTATTCAATAGACTTTATTTATGAATTTCTCGCTTACACAATTAGAATATGTTTTGGCGATTGACAATTATCGTCATTTTGCCAAAGCCGCAGATGCTTGTTTGGTAACCCAACCCACGCTGAGTATGCAGCTCAAAAAATTGGAAGAAGAACTGGGATTTGAGCTTTTTGACCGAACCAAACAACCCATCATTCCAACAGATGCAGGAAAAACTATAATAGAACAAGCCCGCACCATTTTGCGCGAAACAAAAAAATTAGAACATCTTGCGCAAAACTTTGACAGCAGTTTCGACGGCAATTTTACCGTTGGCATTATACCCACCATTGCCCCGTATTTATTGCCCTATTTTTTAGGAGATTTTATCAAAAAATATCCGAACATACGTTTGCATTTACAAGAATTAAAAACGGAGGAAATTATTTTTAAGCTGAATAAAGACGAACTGGATGCCGGAATTTTAGCTACGCCCTTACACGAAAGTAATTTGATAGAAGAACCTGTCTTTTATGAGGAAATAAAACTCTATGCCCATTATAAGCATCCATTGAGCAATAAAAAAAATCTGAAACCAGATGATATTCTGCGCCCCGATATCTGGATGCTGACAGAGGGAAATTGCTTTCGCAACCAGATTATCAATATCTGCACGCAACCGCAGGAAATTACCAAACATCTGCATTATGACAGCGGCAGCCTGGAAACCCTGAAGAAAATGGTGGACATGGAAGGCGGTTTTACCTTATTGCCCGAGCTTGCGGTTTTAGAATTAGCCAATAAAAAACAAGAACAGATTTCTGAGTTCCGCAAACCTAAACCACTGCGTGAAATCAGTATTGTATATGCCCGCAGCGTAGCTAAGATGAAATACATTCATGTTTTGAAAAAACTGATACAGGAAAGTATTCCGGACTATTTGCAAAACAAAAAAAGGGGAACTGTGGTAGAATGGAAATAAGCTTATTTTTTCTTTCCTTCAGGATGAAATTCTTCTGTGTACTGATATAACCTTTCGGGCATAATGGTAGGAATTACACCACTGTGTATCATTATTTTAGAAACTTGCTGATTCATCAGAAAATCGGCAAAACCAAGGGCATTTACTTCATCGGTGTTGCCGATGATAATTGAGATTGGTCGGTACAGCGGATATTGTCCATTTGCCAAATCATCTTGCGACAGGTAAAATGTAGTATCATTTAAGCGGACAGGCAGCAATTTAATTTTTTCCAAGAGCCGTTTGGATGCTACATCCTCATCATTACTTACCAGATTAAACGGAATAAAACCGATGCTTTCGGGTTTTGTCACCACATAGTTTACAACATCTTTCAGGTTGTTCACCACTAATGCATTTTTAAAAAGGGCAGGATTTATCTTCACTTGCTGCATCAGTGCCTTGGCAATACCGGATTGTACATGATCAAAAACGAGCGGTGTTTTTTTATTTTGCAGCATTTCTGCTAACTGATTGAGATAAAAAACCGAATCGGGATTTTGGCGGGATGAGATAACCGCAATGGCATCGTAGCCGAAAGTATATTGTATAATCTTAGCTTTTTGTACTTGTTCGCAATAAGCCAGTTCTTCCCGGTCAAAGGCAGTGCTGACCAGAATTATTTTATTTTTGTCGGCTTTAAAATCACTGATTAAAGCATCTTCGTTGTTATATTCAACAATGAGTTTTGATTTGGGGTGAAAATGCTCATAAACAGGAATAATCTGGTCTAAAAGATAGCGCAAATTTGTATCGGCATGTATGCGTGCCGTGCCTGTTTCCCAGTCGTTGAGGTTTTTCTTTTGCTCATCTTTTTGAGAAGAATTACATGATACTAAAGCAAAAAATATTAGCGAGTACAGAAGATTAATCCAGATTTTCATTCCATTTCTTTTTTATACTGAAAGGCACGGTAAAGGCGAAACAAGCCGTATGCAAGTAGTAACACCGAAAGAGCCAATTTAGTTTCAACAGAAAGTATGGGTATTTTTGAAACAGGCAGAAAAAACAATACAGCAGCCAATGCAATATATGCAATGGCTATTGCCAAACGGATGAGAAAAGCAGGATGCAAAAAATCATTCATGCTGTAAAAATAAGGAATTG
>CAZPBT010000319.1:0-2560 GCA_964584555.1 uncultured Chitinophagales bacterium | reverse complement strand
AAAGGTTTTTCCTATAAAAAAAGAAAAACAAAGCTTGATACCGGCGGTGACCCATGTCGATGGAACAGGCCGTTTGCAAAGCGTCAACAAGGACGTTTCTCCAAGATATTATCAATTGATTGAAACTTTCCGGAAAAAATCAGGAATACCTATTTTATTAAATACATCCTTTAATGAAAACGAGCCTATTGTCAATTCACCGGAACACGCGTTGGATTGTTACCTGAGGACAAATATGGACATGTTGGTTTTGGAAAATTGTGTGATTACAGAAAGATAGTTTTTTGAAAATAACCATTATAACATCGACGTTTAATAGTTCCGGCACAGTTAAGGATACGTTATTAAGTGTATCCTGCCAGACTCATAGTGATATAGAGCACATCATAATTGATGGGTTATCCGGTGATAATACAATGGATATCGTTAATTCTTTTTCTCATGTTAGCAAGGTAATCTCGGAAAAAGACAAAGGTATATATGATGCCATGAACAAAGGGATTTCATTAGCATCCGGAGATATTATCGGCATCTTGAATTCAGATGATTTTTACAAAGACCATAAGGTTTTGGAAGAAATTCATGATTTATTTGAAAAAACATCAGCTGATTGCGTTTATGCCGACTTAGACTACGTTGATCAATATGATACGACCAAAGTAGTCAGAAAGTGGAGATCCAGGAATTTTTCATATGTATCTTTTCGGAATGGGTGGATGCCACCTCATCCGACATTTTTTGTCAGAAAAGAGGTGTATCAAGAGTTTGGATGTTTTAATCTTGCCATGGGTACGGCAGCGGACTACGAATTAATGCTGAGATTTTTAGAAAAACATCATTGTAAAGTAGCATACCTGCCCAAAACCATCATCAATATGAGAATCGGCGGTGCTTCCAATCACTCCATCAGAGCCCGTCTGATGGCTAATAAAATGGATAGGAAAGCTTGGTCGGAAAACGGGTTAAAGCCAGGATTATTTACATTTTTAATGAAACCATTGAGAAAGGTGTTTCAATATTTCTGAGAAAACAATTCTTACAGGATTACAGTATATTAAAGTAATGAAATATTAAAAACTAATCAAACTTTTATATGCACAAAAAAGCATTAATTACCGGAATAACCGGACAAGATGGCGCTTATCTTGCAGAATTATTACTGAAAAAAGGGTACGAGGTACATGGTATTAAAAGAAGGTCATCGTTATTCAATACAGACAGGATTGATCATATTTATCAGGATCCGCATGTTGATAATAAAAAACTTATATTGCATTATGGTGATTTGTCAGATTCCACGAATCTGATCCGGATAATGCAGGAAGTACAACCGGATGAAATTTATAATCTGGGTGCCATGAGTCACGTACGTGTATCCTTCGATGTACCAGAATATGTAGCCGATACGGATGGCGTGGGGACCTTGAGGTTGTTGGAAGCTATCAGAATACTCGGGCTTAAAGATAAGACCAGGATTTATCAAGCATCAACTTCGGAGTTGTATGGATTGGTTCAAGAAGTGCCTCAAACCGAAAAAACACCTTTTTATCCCAGGTCACCCTATGCAGTAGCCAAGATGTACGCATTCTGGATCACTGTCAACTACAGGGAGGCCTACAATATGTTTGCTTGTAATGGCATCTTGTTTAATCACGAGTCACCGCTCAGAGGGGAGACTTTTGTGACACGTAAAATCACCAGAGCGGTTGCTAAGATGGCATTAGGTCTTCAAGACAAGATGTGGATGGGGAATATATACTCTCAAAGAGACTGGGGCCACGCCAAAGATTATGTAAAGGGTATGCACTTAATTTTGCAACATGATAAGCCTGAAGATTTTGTATTGGCTACAGGTGTGACTACTCGTATTAAAGATTTTATCATCAAATCTTTTGAGCAAGTAGGTGTAGAGTTGGAGTTCAAAGGGCAAGAAGTCAACGAAGTGGCTGTGGTCAAATCTCATGATGGTAATTATGCCTTTAAGACTGGCCAAGAGGTTTTATCCATAGATCCAAAATATTTCCGTCCGACGGAAGTAGATTTATTAATTGGTGATGCGACTAAAGCATATACATTGCTAGGTTGGAAGCCGAAATACACTTGGCAAACGCTTTGTGAAGAAATGGTCGCATCAGATTTACAGTTGTTTCAAAAGGAGACGGTGCTGAAAAAAGCTGGATTTGATATTAAGAATCAATACGAGTGATTTTTTGTGGCATTACATTCTGCATATGTAATATTCAGTTTAGTTACATTCGGATAATATAAAGCAAGTAACAAATAAGTGAATTTTTTCATGAACAAAGATAGTAAGATATACATAGCAGGCCATAAAGGCATGGTAGGATCTGCGTTGGTGCGAAAACTTGCGAAAGAGGGATATACTAATTTAATTTTTAGAACTTCCAAAGAACTAGACCTTCGTAATCAGGCTGCTGTAGATGCGTTTTTTAAAATTGAAAAACCGGATTATGTTTTTCTTGCTGCTGCAAAAGTGGGAGGCATTCACGCCAACAACACTTCCCGAGGTGAGTTTTTGTATGACAATCTGATGATGGGG
>CAZPBT010000318.1:1402-2565 GCA_964584555.1 uncultured Chitinophagales bacterium | reverse complement strand
ATTACTTTACCAAAATCTTCTGTCAGCTGTGCACCACTGGTTTCATCTAAGCTGACTTCTATATCTTTATTTTGTGAAATCGGATACTGATCTAATATTTCTATTTCGATTGCCGTGTTTTTATTGTTTTTTACTGTGGTTTCAAATGCTTTTTGTTCCCGCTTCTTATTGCCTATAATTTTAGTCGATGTATAATCATTCAGCTTGATGCGCTTGATATTGATTTTCTCATCTCTGCCTAACGAAATCAATAAAGTATCGGCACTTACATTCGGATTGAGATAGGATTTGCCTACATAACTGTCGTCAAAGAAAATATTGGCTTCGCCCGCCAGCAAATTATATTTTGCCCAATCGGTCACTCTTGCCAGCAAGTAAGCCGTTGGATCTAATTTCGGCACAGCGTGGTAATTATAAACGGCCTGCATTTTTATTTCCTGTATGCCCACTATATGCGCTTGATTATCCGATTCTATATCCTGCAAGGTTTGTATATCGTACTCTTGTGTGGTTTCGCCTTCCAATAAAGTAACCCCATTATCATCAGCTTTCAGACCATCAACAAATGATTCACTATCCGTACCGTTACGGGCTATATCCATAGAATTTTGCATCATTTGAGGTGCGGCATATCCACTGCTCTTTTGTTCTAACTTATATTTGTAATAATCAGGCTGGAAAAAATCAACATAAAGCGGATATAAAACAGGTCGGCTTTGGTTGCTTGCCGGATTGGCAGTTGAGAGTTTTAGTTTAATATCTTTCCAGTCCATGCCTGTATTTTGTACTACTTTGGCTTTACAATCAACTTGTAACGGTTCAGTCAAGTTTTTAGCTCTGATATCGTAAACCGGCATCCAGTAGGCATTGCTTACCACATAGCTACATTTGAAAGTGGCGGCAGTTTCAGTTATTGCATTTACTTTAAGAACGATTTCTTTTACCGATTTTTGCTGATAACCTATGTCGTTTATTTGTTGGGTAATACGTGTAATGATTTCATTGTTAGCTTCTTGCTGATGTACTAAATCCAATAATTTTCTTCTGATTTCTAACGCTTTCACGATGTAAAAATCTGCGATATCTTTTACATCTGTTGATTTAAACAGTAATTTGTCGTTGGCTAATTTCTTGTTGCTGTCTAAAACTTCAAGCTCACCTTG
>CAZPBT010000318.1:0-1302 GCA_964584555.1 uncultured Chitinophagales bacterium | reverse complement strand
AACAAGCTTAATCCCAGTGCAAATAACGCATTCTTCATGTATATAAATTTCGTTGAAAATACACTTAAAAACTGAACCTGTTCTTAATGAAATGGAGAATTGAGATTATTTAAGAAAATTTTAGACTACGACTTCCGGATTAAGATTTTATCTTTGAGCATCTAACTGCTTATTTTATTACATGAACCCGCTGAATATTGTTCAGGTTATTGATGTTTTTGATGATGCCCGTAATGGAGCCGTAATTTCTACACAAAGGTTTACCACAGCATTACGCCAAAATGGACACCTAGTGAAAGTAATCAGTACCGGCAAAAAAAGTCAGGATAAAATTATTATGCCTGAATTTTATCCGCCTGTGCCATTCGTGAAAAATGTAATGCAAAAAATGAAATCACAATTTGCTTTTCCTGATGAACAGAAGATTAAAACTGCTATTGAGGCTTCTGATATTGTACACGTACAGTTTCCATTTTGGTTGAGTATGAAATGTATAGAAATAGCACAACAATATAATAAACCAATTGTCAGCACATTTCATGTACAAGCTGAACAAATAGCCTACAATATCAATATAAAAAATAAGTGGCTGATAAAAAAGATTAATCAGTTCTTTATAGAGCAGATATATAACAAGTCGGATGTGGTTGTTTGTCCAAGTAATTTTGCTCAAGACGAATTAAGAAAGTATGGAATGAAAAGCAAGAGTGTGGTCATTTCGAATGGCATTATGCAAGAGTACTTCTCAGATCCGGTGGCTAAAAATAATCATGTAGATTTACAGATACTGACAGTAGGCAGAAATGCTGTAGAAAAGCGACAAGATATGCTGATTGATGCTGTCAGTAAATCAAAATACAAAAAGCAAATCAGACTAAGTATTATCGGCGATGGCCCTCAACGAGAAAAATTAAATGCATTGGCTTCAAAAAAATTAGCTGATAAAGTTGATTTTTTATACTTGCCCAAAGAAGAAGTTCTACTTAAGTATAAGGAAGCCGATTTGTATGTGCATTGTGCAGCGGTTGAAGTTGAATCAATGAGTACCATGGAAGCCATGGCAAGCGGCTTGCCTATGCTGATTGCAGATTCGCCATTGAGTGCAGCCAAACAGTTTGCCTTAAATTCAGAATTTCTTTTTAAAACAACTGCAGAGCTGACACAAAAGATCGATTATTTTTTTGAGCATAAAAATGAACTTCAACAAGCCTCAAAAAAATATGCACTTCACGCAAAAAAATATGCTTTTGACATCAGTGCCAACCAGCTCAATGAGCTTTATTATAGTTTGCTATAAAAGTG
>CAZPBT010000317.1:0-2574 GCA_964584555.1 uncultured Chitinophagales bacterium | reverse complement strand
ACTAACCCATGAAGGACTTGAAAATTTTGAACATGCCGGTTCAGATTTTGCTCTTGCCAATTTTGAAGCCGGTTGGAATGAAATCATCGACAAGATGCTTCGGAAATATGTAGAAAAAGTTAGTATAATGAACTAAATTAATTACTGAGTTTGGGAGATAATTTTACTATAAAGTACCTCCTTATTTTATATCCTCCACCTTGTTAAATTTGAAGAAAAAATGAGAAATAACTGTTTTATCAGCTTATTTTTCTTAACCAAAACTAAGATAAATATAAAAAAATAAGGACAGCGGGGGGGCTGTCCTTTGCTAAACGATAAAACTAACTATGAAAAAAGAGGGTGATGACCCTTTACTTTACATTTGACCATTATCTATGATAATAATATTTTCTGTATTTGAAGTTGTAGTTGATGAAGGAGTTGTACCTAATGTACTGATTGCAATGATAATTGATATTAGAGTTCCCATTTTTATTTTTGTTTTTTGATTAACTTGATGCTACAAATTTAGGACGAGTCTGTCCGAATATTTAATCAGAAAACGGCATTTAGTGACATCAAAAAAATGAAACATTTATAATAATCTTAATATAAAAGTGATTGAATTACAATAATTTAAATCATAATAAACAGAAATATCGTCAATAATATGTGACTTGATATCGCTTTCGTATTCAAGAAAAATTGCAACTTAATAATGGGGGTTTCTTTGTACTAAATAGATGTTATTAAATTGACCTTACAAAATTGACAATAATCAAAAGATATAACAAATAAAATTACACTTGACTGTGACAAGATTTTTTACTAAATTTGATAAGATAAAATTATAAAATGCTATTTGTCAATAGATTGAATCAAGATTATTACATTTGTTTGTGACAATGGAAAACTTAAAAGAACTCATAAAAATACTCAACCGCAAAAAATTATCTTCAGTAGATGTGCTGGATAAAACTTTCTTGAGTAAAGAAGAGTCCAATGTCTACCTGAAATTATATAATGCGATAGAGAATGGTACTGTTAACACAGATATTGAAGCCGAATATTTTATTTACGGAGCTGAAAATAATGTTGCGTACAGGCAGCTCAAATCCAGATTTAAAAAGAAATTCTTAAAAACTTTATTATTGCTGGATGCCGATGAGTATTTCGGAAATAATAAAATAGCTAAAAACTATTATGAATGTATCTCTACAGCATACAGTATTGAAATATTAATAAAACTGAATGGGACTACAAAGACGGCAATTGATCTTATTAAACAAGAATATGCCCGTATCCTGAGTTTCAAATATTATGATATACTTATTAAATATTCTAATTACTTAATTTTATACTATACACTTAATGGGGATGTAAAGAAAGCTGATGAGGAGGCAGAGCGTTTTCAGGTTTATATCACGACTTTTACTGCGGAAAATGAGTGCGTAGTATTGTTTAATAAAATTCAGGCTAAATTTATAGCCGGAAAACCGGTGAACCAATCTTTGATTGATGAACTGAAACTAACAATTGAAACGATTACAAATAAAATCAGCAATTTACAGGATTCTGGCATAACTTTTAATCTCTATCAGCTCAAATTAAATTATGAAGAATGCACCGGCAATGTGCAAAGTTTGCTGACAGTAACAGATGAATTGCAGCTTTTTTTTGAACAACATCCACAACTGCTTAACAATACCCGAAAAACATTAATCCTGCTTTATAAACTTAAGAGTTTATTACATTTAAAAGACTATGCAGGTGGTCTGCAATTAATCGACAAAGAAAAAAACTACTTCCCTACTGCTTACAGTTTCAACTGGTATGCAATCAAGGAATTTGAATTTAAACTCTATTTGCACAGTCACCAAACTATTGGTGCCGGCAAGGTATTACAAGAAGTGATGTCCAATAAGTTTTTCAATAAGCAAAATGAAAACCTGAGAGAAAAATGGAAAATTTTTGAAGCTTATTTTATTCTCCTTGACAACTATTTACATGAGGGAAATTACAAATTCAGTATAGGGAAATTTATCAATGAAGTGCCTGTTGCCTCCAAAGATAAAACCGGATTTAACTATGCCATCCGCTTAGTAGAAATATTATTTCTCATGGCAAAGAAAGATTATAATCCTATTTTCAAAAAAATGGACGGACTTTCTTTGTATAAGACGCGCTATCTGAACGACAATACTTACAAGCGAAACCATTTGTTTTTAAGTTTATTATTGAAAGCTGAAAAAACAGGATTTAATGCCAGAGAAATGAGAAAATTGCATGTGCATGAAATAGAAGAACTGAGCAAACCCAATACCTATATTATTGCTGAGTGGGAAGTTATCCCATTTGAAAATATCTGGGAAATGATGCTCGAACTGGCTAAAAATTAGTTTCCAATTTCCATTTTAACACCTATCAGCTGGTCTGTACTAAAAATAATTCTTCTGCTTGTTTGAGTACTGTATCTATGCCACTGCTGTCAGTTCCTCCGGCTGTAGCATAAAATGCTTGTCCGCCCCCGCCGCCTCTTATCGCTTTGGCTAATTCTTTTACTGTGTTTCCGGCGTGAAGATTTTTACTTTT
>CAZPBT010000316.1:0-2575 GCA_964584555.1 uncultured Chitinophagales bacterium | reverse complement strand
TACTAATTTTTACCTTTACAAAACATGTCTGAATTATATATTTACAACTCGCTCTCGCGAAAGAAAGAAAAATTCGAGCCGCTCAACCCGCCATTTGTCGGTTTATATGTTTGTGGACCTACGGTTTACAGTGATGTACATCTGGGAAATGTCCGCTCGTTTACCACTTTTGATATGGTTTATCGCTACCTGAAATACTTGGGTTACCATGTCAGGTATGTGCGGAATATCACCGATGCCGGACATCTCACTAATGAGCAAGGCGAAGGCAAAAACAGAATGGAAGACCAGGCAAAACTGGAACAACTGGAACCCATGGAAATCGTGCAGAAATATACAGTCGGTTTTCATGAGGTGATGCAGTTATTTAATAACATACCCCCAACAATAGAGCCTACCGCAACCGGCCATATCCTGGAGCAGATAGAAATGGCACAACAACTGATAGATAACGGTGTAGCTTATGAAGCCAACGGCAGTGTCTATTTTGATGTAAAAGCCTATAATGAAAAAGGACATAATTACGGCGAACTCTCGGGTAGAAATGTGGATGAACTGATAGCAGGCTACCGCGATTTGGATGGTCAGGATGAAAAGAAAAATTCCATAGATTTTGCATTATGGAAAAAAGCCTCGCCCGAACATATCATGCAGTGGAACTCACCCTGGGGAAAAGGATTTCCGGGTTGGCATCTGGAGTGCTCCGTGATGAGTACAAAATATCTGGGCAAACAATTTGATATTCACGGTGGCGGTATGGACTTGAAATTTCCGCACCACGAATGTGAGATTGCTCAAAATGTAGGTGCATGTGATAAACAACCTGTCCGCTACTGGATGCATGGCAATATGCTCAATTTCAACGGTCAAAAAATGAGCAAATCGCTGGGAAATTCTATTCTTCCTGTCGAATTAATTACCGGCAATCACCAGCTTTTGGATAAAGCCTATTCGCCCATGACGGTGCGTATGTTGTTCTTTTCATCACACTATTCATCAGAACTGGATATCAATATCAAAGGCTTACAAGATGCAGAGAAGAATTTGCGCAAGCTAATGAATGCGGCTAAGTATTTACAGGAAATAAAACAAGAAGGAGAGCTGAAACCAAATCCGGAACTGGAAGAAGAAATTATGAGTTTATGTTTGGGTTGTAAAGAATCTATGGATGACGATTTTAATACAGCAAAAACCATTGCGAACCTTTTGGGTTTGGCATCGCATATCAACACATTTTATAATGGAGGTAAAACGGCAAATACAATTTCTGTAGAGGCGTATAACCTGATGCAAAAAAATTATGTCGAATTTTTGTTTGATATCTTGGGATTTAGAGAAGAAGAAATTAATGGAAATAATGAGGTGCTGAATAAAGTGATGAATTTGGTTATTGATATACGCAAGACAGCCCGAGAAAATAAAGACTGGCCCACCTCAGATAAAATCAGAGACGGGCTGAAGCATGCCGGAATTATTATTAAGGATGAAAAAGACGGAACTACATTTGAAGTGTCAAATGCATAATTATTTGGTTCATTATCTTATTGCCAACAGCAAAAAACAAACATGCCTCATTACAAGATATATATCACCTACTGCTTTCGCTTGCTACTGGCATTACTCATGCCGGTATTGATGTCGCCTTCTTGCAAGACTAAAACACAAGATGAAACAGCAGAAAACACAAATGAAACCAGCATAGCGAAACCTGCATTTTCAGCAGACAGTACTTTTCAGTTTATTGAAGACCAGCTTGCCTTTGGTCCGCGTGTCCCGGGCACTCCGGCTCAGCAGAAATGCGCCACTTATTTTGAATCAAAATTAAAGCAATATACCACTCATGTTATTGTGCAGAAAACGAATGTGAAAGTATATAACGGCAAAAGTGTACCTTGTATCAATGTGATTGCTTCATTCAATCCGGAAGTAAAGAGAAGATTGCTGATTTTGTCGCATTGGGATTCACGCCCATTTGCCGATCAGGGCGACAGTGCAGTAAACAAGCCGATTTTAGCCGCTGATGATGGTGCCGGCGGTTGTGCAGTGATGATAGAGATAGCTCGTCAGCTACATGCTAAAGACCTGCAAATAGGAGTGGATTTGTTGTTTGTAGATGTGGAAGATTATGGACAACCCGAGTATGAACTCAACCAAAAAGAAGGAGACTATTATTGTCTGGGTACGCAATACTGGTGCAAACATCCGCATGTACCCAATTATAAAGCCGACAATGGCATATTGTTAGATATGGTAGGTGCTAAAGATGCCACATTTACCTACGAAGGTGTATCTTATCAGTATGCACAAAGCTTTATGAAAGAAGTTTGGAAGAATGCCCATCAATTGGGTTGGTCAAACTATTTTCTTACTAATATAACCGATCAGATTATCGACGATCATTATTATGTAAATACGATGGCCAAGATTCCAACAATTGATATTATCTATCGCTCATTTGCCACGCAAAGCGGTTTTGCACCGCACTGGCATACCCATGATGATAATATCAGCATCATCAGTAAGACCACCTTACAAGCCGTTGGTGAGACGGTATTGAATACGATTTATTTGTATT
>CAZPBT010000315.1:0-2599 GCA_964584555.1 uncultured Chitinophagales bacterium | reverse complement strand
TCGGCGGATTAGTGATTACCACTATTCTGCTTTTTGTATTCTTCCATTTAGGAGTCGTTAATAATCTTAGCTGGGCTTTAGCAGGTGTACTGATTGTTCTCGTGATTTCATTTTTGTTCACAACTGTAGCAGCTAATGCAATAGCGATTGTTGGAACAAATCCTGTTAGCGGAATGACGTTGATGACATTGATTCTTTCATCAATTATACTTACGTCAATTGGATTGAAAGGACAATCGGGAATGATTGCTGCGTTGATCATCGGCGGTGTTGTCTGCACGGCACTCTCAATGGCTGGAGGATTTATCACAGATTTAAAAATTGGTTACTGGCTTGGCTCAACTCCGCGTAAACAGGAGCAGTGGAAAATTTTAGGTGTAATTGTCTCAGCTTTAACAGTTGGTTTTGTAATGATGATATTGAACGAAACATATGGATTTGTCGGTGAAGGCGCGCTTGTTGCACCGCAGGCAAATGCAATGGCGGCAGTCATTCAGCCGTTAATGGATCAGCAGCCGGCTCCGTGGACTCTTTACATTGTCGGAGCTATACTTGCACTTGTATTAGCTATGATAAAAGTTCCCGCGCTTGCATTTGCTCTCGGTATGTATATTCCGCTTGAGCTTAACACTCCATTGCTTGTCGGCGGATTGATAGCTCACTTTGTTTCCACAAGAAGCAAAGATGAAAAAGTAAATAATGCACGAAGAGAGCGCGGAACTTTGATAGCTTCCGGATTTATTGCCGGCGGTGCATTGATGGGAGTTGTTAGCGCATTTTTAAGATGGAAAGATTATAACTGGGTTAATGTTGAATGGGCTGAATCCCATTCCGCTGAAATGTTTGCAATAATTATGTTCTCGGTTATTTGTGTTTACATGATTTGGGACTCGCTGCGAGGCAAACCGGAAGAATAATATTTGGTATGATAAACAAATTTAACTCCGCCAGTGAGAAATTGTTGGCGGAGTTTTTCGTTTTAGAAAACTGACATAATAAATTTGATTGAATTATAAAATTTTAATAGAAGAAGATACTTGAAAATATAAGTTGATAAATAATATCAACTTAATCAGAGCATACTTATTACAGAATTTTATTTTAGTATATTGACTTTTATAGATATGGTTAGTGAATGATTACTCGACTTTGATGCTAAGGGTTCGATATTTTGCTATAATATTTTCTCCTTTTACAAATATTTGAAAATCAAATACTCCTTTTTTTAAAGGTGTCAAAATTAAAGGAGACATGAGTTGTTTTGTACTAGCTTGGATCCGCTCTATTGAATATCTTACAATTTGTTCAGAACCAGCTGCGTAAACTGTATATCCTGCACTTTTATCTATCAGAAAATCTGTTGGGAACATTAATCCAGCTTCAACACCTTTTGCCATCCGGGAATCACTATTTACTAATGAAATAGGGACGTTTTTTTTAATGCTGATTTTTAAAGCGACTTCATTTTTGTCTTTTTCAAGTTTAATTTCATTAAAATAAATAAAAACCTTTTCAATAAAATAAGTCGCACCTTCTTTAGTATTTCGGACAATTTCAGCCAATAGATCAGATGATTTTCCTTGCTCCCTTTTAGCTTCAGATTCTACCACTTTCATTGTTTCGACAATTATTCCAAGTATTCTCCATAACTGATAGAGAGCAAAAATCAATAATAAGAATGAGAGAATGGGAAGCAATTTAAAGTACGATGGTAAGAAGTCAAGAAAAAAAGGTAATAAAAAAAAGAATGCAATTATCAGAGGCAAAAATAAAGTGAAGGAGGCTTTAATGGGTGATAGTAACTTGAGTTTTTTTTCAGCCGTTTTCTTTACAGCTTGTAGCTCTTTGATTGTACCCTTTATTTCATTCACCGCAACGCTTTGTGAAGCCCCAATTTTTTGAAGTTGGCTCTTAAGTTTCTCCTCGGTCTGAATCCGCTCAGTATCATATTGTTGAGCGAGTTTACTCAAACCTTGAGCGAATGCAGAAAGTACAATGGCGATAATAGGTGTTACAAAACCCATTAGCGATAATAGGCAAAATGCAAATAGTTCTATTATTTTTTCCATAAAATATTTCTTCAGAACATTTTAGAATGATGTTAAAAGTTATTTCTCAGGAAATATAATCTTGAAAAATGCTTTATTAACTACTCATTATATCGACTAAATCCCCTTTATACTTACTCAAAACATATCCAAATTTTGTATGGAGTTCAAGAGGCGAGGAAAATAAAGATTCCGCCCGATGCGGGACGAGTAAGATTAAGATCATCTGCGCAAATCTGCCAAATCTGCGTCATCAGCGTGCTATTGACTAAATTTCTTTTGAAATATCCCCAAATAAAATTATGTTTTACTCAAAATTTTTAGAATTATGATTAAATCGCTCCTCATACAAGATTATGCACTGATTGAAAAGATTAATGTTGATTTCAACTCCGGCTTAAATATTATTACCGGAGAAACCGGTGCAGGTAAATCAATTTTGATTGATGCTATGAGTCTGCTTCTTGGTGAGCGTGCATCGAGTGATGTTATCCGCAAAGGTGCTGAAAAATCTGTTGTGGAAGGAATATTTGAAGTTGATAAAAATAAAA
>CAZPBT010000314.1:0-2616 GCA_964584555.1 uncultured Chitinophagales bacterium | reverse complement strand
TTACTTTTGCAAAAAAATCAACTATGCGTATTCTTCTTTTGGGCAGTGGTGGCAGAGAACATGCTTTTGCTTATAAATTAGTTCAAAGTCCGCTTTGCTCTCGCTTATTTATCGCTCCGGGTAATCCCGGCATGTCAGCACTGGGTACTTGCGTTCCGATATCTGCTACGGATTTCCCGGCAATAAAAGAATTTGTTTTGACTAATCATATTGAGTTTGTAATTGTTGGCCCCGAAGCTCCATTGGTGGAAGGCATTTATGACTATTTCAAAAATGATACTCTACTTCGTTCGATTCCGGTCTTAGGCCCTTCTAAAATGGGTGCACTTTTGGAAGGAAGCAAGGCGTATTCAAAAGCATTTATGCAACACCATCAAATCCCCACAGCAAAATATAAAGAGTTTACCACTGAAAATTTCGAAGAAGGAATCCATTATATTCAACAACAGCAGACGCCCATTGTTTTAAAAGCAGATGGTTTGGCTGCCGGAAAAGGCGTATTAATTTGCACCTCTCATCAGGAAGCGCAACAGGAATTTGAAGCTATGCTGGGAGGCAAATTTGGCGATGCCGGAAACAAAGTAGTTATCGAAGAATTTATGGATGGTATTGAGTTTTCTGTATTTGTATTAACGAACGGAAAAGAATATAAAATACTGCCATCAGCCAAAGATTATAAACGCATCGGCGAGGGCGACACCGGATTGAATACGGGTGGCATGGGTGCTGTATCGCCTGTTCCGTTTGTAACGGACGAAATGATGCAATACGTGGAAACAGAAATCATACAACCTACTATTCAGGGCTTAGCTACTGAAAACATAGACTATTTCGGGTTCATTTATGTTGGATTGATGTGGCTGAAAACCGGTGAAATAAAAGTAGTGGAATACAACTGCCGTATGGGCGATCCGGAAACAGAAGCCGTTTTTCCCAGAATAAAATCAGATTTGGTCGAGCTTTTTCAGTCAACTGTCAACCATCAACTGTCAACTGCAGATATTGAAATTGACAGTCGTTCTGCTGTAACTATTATTTTGGCCAGTGGCGGCTATCCAGAAGATTTTGAAAAAGGAAAAGAGATTTCAGGTATTGAAGAGGATGAAAATGCTATTGTCTTTCACTGTGGAACAAAATTGGATAACGGGAAATTGCTGACAAATGGCGGACGGGTGCTTGCTATAACAGCATTAGCTACAGATTTGCAAGAAGCACTGACTTCGGCAAACGGCATTGCTGAAAAAATACAATTTGATGGCAAGTATTTTCGAAGCGATATCGGGTACGAGTTTAAAAATTAGGTATCAAAAATACTGCTGATTATTAAATACCTTTACCTAATCTTATTTTTATTGAATGAGCAAAAAAAAACCGCAACTTAAACCTCCGGTTGCAAAAAAATCCGAAACGGTTCAATTGCAAAAAAAAGAGTGGAAGCCATTAGCCGAAAAATGGTTTTACATACTTCTGGCTGCGTTCAGTTTTTTATTATACATCAACACCATCAACCATAAATATGTACTGGATGATGACATGGCTTTAGGCAAAAATAAAATTGTAACCAAAGGCATCTCTGCTATTCCCGAAATTATGACTACGGCATACCGTGCCGGTGCATGGCAGAGAGAAGAAGGTTTATATCGTCCCTTATCTTTAGTAATGTTTGCCGCAGAGTGGCAAATCGCACCTGACAAACCATTCATCGGGCATCTTGTAAACATACTGTTATATATGTTAACGGCAGTTGTGTTATTTCGTTTACTTAGAAAATGGTTTTCAACCTACACTATCTTTATCCCGTTTTTTATTGCCGTGCTTTATATCGCACATCCGCTGCATACAGAAGTAGTGGCCAATATCAAAAGCCGAGATGAAATTTTAGGGGCACTTTTTGCCTTTCTGTCTCTTTCTTCATTTTATGATTATGCCGAACAATCGAACTGGAAAAAGTTTTTAGCAGGCACCGCTTGTTTTTTGTTGTCAATATTGGCTAAAGAAAGCTCGCTCACTTTATTTGCAGTTATTCCTTTGTCCATTTATTATTTCAATAAAAATATTGAAAAGAAAACCTATCTCTACATTTTTGCTGCACTTTTCCTTACTACAATTATCTATTTCCTGATGCGAAAAATGGCACTTGGCAATCTGGTTAATTTTAAGTCCATTGATTTATACAACAACGCTATAGTGGCTACCGATAATAAGCTATACCGCTTTGCTACAGCCATCGTATATCTCGGTTTTTATCTGTGGAAATTTATCCTGCCTCATCCACTTGCATTCGATTATTCTTATAATACCATCCCTTTTGCAACACCCGGCGACTGGCGTTTTTTATTAAGTTTCGCGATATTGATTACTATGGGAGCTTATGCCATTTACACCATTAAAAAAAGAGACAGCATCGGTTTCGGCTTCCTGTTTTTCATGCTTACCATTTCATTAGTCAGCAATATAGTCATCTTAATTGAAGCCACTACAGCCGACCGTTTTATGTATTTGCCTTCCTTAGGATGCTGTATTGTTTTTATCTTTTTAATGGAAAAACTATTTCACCTGTCTGCAGTACAACTTCCCAACTTTTCTTATTTTTTTTCTCAGAAGAAAATAGCTTCT
>CAZPBT010000313.1:0-2677 GCA_964584555.1 uncultured Chitinophagales bacterium | reverse complement strand
GAGTTGTTGAATTCAAAAAAAAGTATTGAGTCGTTCAGGTATATCGATATGAGCATATCAAAAGCGTAATCCTAAAACATGTAGGTTAGCAAAATCAGAGGACGAATTAAATTGTTTGCTTAAAATGGCAGAATCATATCAATGCTCATACTAAACAATCGAAATTATATGATGAGTTTCAACCAAAATAAAAATTGTCTTTCTAATCCAATGCGAGTTTATTGATTCTTATGATCTCATTTTTATGCTGTAATGAGGCATTATATTATCATATAGGTTATAGTCTTTTTGAATATTCCTTGTTGAATGACTTGGTTATCATGTGCATCTTCGTCTTCGCTCACGTTGCGCTCTATTAAACTAACTGAAATTTAATATTGTTTAAAGTTCAGTAATTCGGTATTGAATATTAAATACGTAAAATAAAATTTTAAATTTATCAATTATGAAAAAATATTTACTACTCATTCTTCTAAACCTTTTACTGGTTTATTGTTCGTATGCACAGCAACCCAACTGGGGATACGGACCTGCTATTAGTGTAACAGCAAACGGCAGCTCCATATCTTATTCTGCATATGACTACGAACAAAACCAAACTCATTCAGGCAGTGCATCTGGGGTAATAACCTATATCAATAATGATGGGGTCTTAGCGTGGCAAGATAACGGCTATATAAACTATGTTATTTATGATGTTAAGTTACACAATTTCGTGAACTCCAGTTATTCTCAATCTAATGTAACTTCTTTCAAAAACAATAATCAGGTAGTGGCAAGTATGAATAATTCATATATTGAATACGCGACTTATGATGCATATCAGCATCAATGGCAGCATAGTTATTATTCAAGTTCAAATCCGGTTTCCTTAATAGTTGCAGATGGGGTGGTAGCCAGCATGAATGCCTCTTATGTTGAATATGCAACTTATGATGCCATGCAGCATCAATGGATGCACAGCTATTATTCGCAAAGTAATGGAAATAACTTAACGAATGATAATGGTGTAGTGGCCTCTAAAAACAATTCTTATATCGAATATGCTGTTTATGATCCGCAACGCCATCAATGGATGCATAGCTATTATTCTTCAAGCAATGCCGGTACCTTACTGAATAATTATTCTGTTGTTGCAAGTTACAACGGGTTCTATATTGAATACGCTGTTTACGATCCGGACAAAGAATCTTGGGAGCATAGTTATTCAAGTGGAAGTTCTGTAACAAATTTCTACCTGGATAATGGAACTGTAAGATGGACTCAAGGGAGTACCAGCTATAGCCGTGGATATGATGGTTCTTGGGGAAGTGGAACAACACGATTAAAGTGCTGGTTTTACCCGTCTGCAACTTCCGGAGCTGCTCCTCTGTTTTCTTATTTTGCATGCATGTCCATCGGTGCCGACACTTACAGTTATAATACAGATGACAACCATACAATTTCCCGAAAATGCGGTTGGAAATATTATAAAAATGGCGGAAATTATAATCCTGTCCTCACAGTATCAAACAGTGCTGCTAATTCAACTTGTTCTCAAAATATAGTCATCAGTGCTATTGAAAACAAAAAGGGCTTACCAATTTATATTCAGAATCCTGTAAAAGAACAACTTGTCATACATAATTATGCTGATTTTACCGGCGATGAAATTGCTATATTTGATTTAGTTGGAAAACAATTATACCGTGGTTTATTAAGCAATAGTACATCTGCAGAAATTCCGGTTGAAAACTTTGCTAGCGGACTTTACATCCTGAAAATCGGGAATTCTACGGTAAAATGGATAAAGGAATGAAGCGCATGTAAGCTACTATATGTATAAAAAAAGAGGCTCATGAAGCCTCTTTTTTTGTAGCGAGGACGGGAATTGAACCCGTGACCTCAGGGTTATGAATCCTGCGCTCTAACCACCTGAGCTACCTCGCCGGATTTTTTTCGGTGCGCAAATGTAGCAAATTTTTATCTATTCTCCTTCCACTCTTAACACAATTTGCACCTTACACAAAAAATAAAAGCACCATAGTATGATGCTTTTTTAGTAGCGGGAATTGGACTCGAACCAATGACCTTCGGGTTATGAGCCCGACGAGCTACCTACTGCTCCATCCCGCGATATGGTGCAAAAGTACAATTTTTATCCTTGCCTGCAAAATTAAGTTTGAGTAAATAATCGGATAAAAGAAACTGCTTATTCTATCATTTTTACATGTTTCAATATCAGCAGGTTCATCGCATTATTCGTTAACCCTGATATATTTTTATGCGAAAAACGTGTTACTTCATCATAAAATAAAGGCACTACAGGCGCTTCTTCCAGCATTATTTTTTCCATTTGCTGATAGAGTTTGCATACATTTACATTGTCTGTCTCTCGCATGGCTTGCTCATATAGCTTATCATACGTTTCGTTTTTGAAAAACGTATAATTAGGCGGTGCGCCATATTTACTGTAAAAAAGAGCCAGGTAGTTTTCCCCATCCGGATAATCACCAATCCAGGATGCACGGAAAAATTCGACATCATTTTTGCGCATCGCTTCTTTTAAAAAAGAGCCGGTTGTGTTCTCAATCTTACAAGGAATACCCACATTCGACAACTCATTGGCGATATACGTTATCAAGTCCTGATAAGTTGGGTTGGAATATACTTTAACAGGCTCAATGCCTTTGCCATT
>CAZPBT010000312.1:0-2725 GCA_964584555.1 uncultured Chitinophagales bacterium | reverse complement strand
TTTTTTATTTGAAACTAATTGCTATATTTTAGCGTTATAAGAAGTAATAAATTATGCGACTTACATATCTCACTTTTATCGTATGCCTTGCTTTGCCTTTTATTTCTAATGCACAGAATAATGCATTTCATTGCAGTCAGGCAAACACCCTCTTGAAAATGTTCGATAAATATCACTATACGGATTTGGTGATTGATGAAAAAGTTTCGGGTGAAATTTATGATGACTTTGTGAAAGAGTTGGATGATGAAGCTTTTTATCTTACTCAGAATGACTTGAAACTATTAGCTCCTTATCGGACGGGTATCCAAAAAGACATTACATCCAATGTTTGTAAACTCTTGGAATATTCGACTTATTTATTAAAGAAGAAATTAAAATTTGCCGATTCATTAGTTACTGCTTATTCCAAAAAGCCAATAGATTTATCGAAGAATGAAAATTACTTCACTGATGTTGCCAAAGAAAATACGTTTTTAGACAATGATGCAGCACTGGCAGAGCGGTGGTATAAGGCATATAAATATGCGATGCTCGACTACATCTTCAGCCATGATTTAAAAACAAAATCTATCCCTGAAATATTAGCTTTAGAGCCCGATATCCGCGCAAAGGCTGCCACCATTTTACACAGAAGAATAAATTTCTTGTTGCAATCTCCAGAAGGAGTGGATAATTATGTTACCAATATTTTTCTTAATGCGATAGCCTTACGCTATGATCCGCATTCCTATTTTCTTACGCAAAAAAATATGCAGAAATTCAGAGAAGCCTTGTCTAAAGATCAGTATGCTTATGGATTTTCTTCAGATGAAGGGGATAATGGAGAAACAAAAATAACGGCATTAGTGCCGGGAGGTGCGGCATGGAAAAGTAATCAATTGAATGTTGGTGATGTGTTGCTTAAAGTGAAATTTGAAAATGCCAATCCTGTGGATATTTCTTATATGAGTAATGAAGAATTACATGCTATGTTCCAAAGTGCAACAGCCAAGCGGGCAGAATTTACCGTTAGAAAAGCAAATGGACAAGTACAAACAGTTGTACTCATAAAATCTAAAATCAGAAATGATGACAATATCGTGAAAGGCTATATTTTAGAAGGCGAAAAGAAAATCGGGTATATTTCGCTTCCCAGCTTCTACTCTAATTTTAACGGCAAATTACCTTCGGGATGTGCCAATGACGTGGCAAAAGAATTGGTGAGATTACAACAGGAAAAAATAGAAGGTCTGATTCTTGATGTGAGAGATAATGGCGGAGGTTCTATGTATGAAGCCATAGACTTAGCCGGTATTTTTATTGACGAAGGACCATTAGGCATGATAAAAGATAATCAGCAAAAAATATCCACATTTAAGGACATGAACAGAGGAGCTGCCTACAGTGGGCCATTACTGGTCTTGGTCAATAACCAAAGTGCTTCTGCATCCGAATTGCTGTCGGGTATTCTGCAAGATTATAATCGTGCTGTTATCGTGGGCAGTACTACGTTTGGAAAGGCTACAGTACAAACTACTTTCCCCATGGATATCAATTATAATCCTAACTCAAAAACAGACCCCAGTCAGATATTTTGCAATCAGGGCTATACCAATATTACTTATGAAAAATTTTATCGCGTAAGCTCCAAGAGTCATCAAAAAACAGGCATTAAGCCGGATGTAGAAGTGCCCCAGTATTATAATCTGGATAGTGAATCGGAAGCAACAGAAAAATATGCACTCGTATCTGATACGGTAGGCAAAACGCTTACTTATATGGCATTGCCTAAATTGCCCGTTGCAGCATTGCAGTCCAATTCTGCCACACGCATTAAAAACAGTAATAAATTTTCTACACTTCGTAATATCAATGATTCGCTGAAAATAGTAGAAAATCAAGATAACAGTGTGTCTCTAAAAATTGATGTGTTTAAGAAAGATAATAATAAATACAGTAGTCTCAAAGAAAAAATAAAGGCACTAAATGAAATGCCATCCAGTCTTTATAAAGTAGCAAATCATCAGGATGATTTGGATATCTTCAAATTTGATGCGGATGAAAAATCAATCAATGAACAGAATCTTAAAAAAATACAAAACGATTTTATACTTGAAGAAGCTTATGCAATTCTCAATGACTTAATACATAAAAAATAATCATCAATGAAAAAGTTAATCATTTTCTTATTTACGCTAAGTTTATCTCTGGCATCAACAGCTCAACAAACCAAATACACCGATCCGGGTGCTTACATGAATGATATCCAAAAATGGCTGGTGAAAATACAGCAAGATATGTGGGATTATACCAATGCTGCGGCTCATGGAAAAAGTGTGCGCAAAATTGAAAATAAAAGACAAGATATAATCGGCTCTCTGAAAGATGCAAAAGATTTCGTTTATAAAATGCCGTCTTATAAAGGTGATCGGTCACTTAAAGATTCATCATTATCTTACTTAAGGCTGAGCAATAAAATTATGACTCAAGATATTTCCAAATTAGTCAATATGGAAGATATTGCCGAAGACTCATACGATGCCATGGAAGCTTATTTGAAAGCCAAAGATATGGTGGTAGCCCGTCAGGACAGTTCGTTGGAGATGGTTAACAATGAATTTAAAAATTTTGCCAAAAAATACAATGTTACTATGATTGAAGGAGAAAGTACGGTTTCACAAAAAATCCAACAATCCAGAAAGGTGTATGATTATCACGACAAAGTTTTTTTGCTGATGTTTCG
>CAZPBT010000311.1:0-2744 GCA_964584555.1 uncultured Chitinophagales bacterium | reverse complement strand
GCATAAGCTGAACTATTGAACAAATTTACTAAATCCGCCTTAGAGTTTAAAATAACATAAATACAGAGTGAGTGGGCGTTGTTGAAATAACATTTTCTATAAGGAATAGATAGATAACAACGTTCTGGTAGTCGTTATGAATCATAAATTATTATTGAACACAGAAAAACGGATAGGACAGATAAATACAGATAAAAATCAGTACCGTTTGTTTATTCCGTGTTCTTAAATTAGTGATACAATTGTAGAACAGCAAATAGCAGATAAAAAATATTTTATTTTAGCAAGATGAATATAAAACCAATTGTAGTTTTCATATAATTCAAATAGAGAAAATGATTTTTATGACATGATGACGAATGAGAAATGTATTAGAAAATTTCCTACATGGGCAAGGTGAACTTTTTCAAAAAGAACAGGGTGTAATTTCACTTTTTCCTGCCTTTATTAGTTGTTTTATTGCTATTCAGCTGGTGAGAACACCAGCAGATAGAAATGTATTTATGTTTTCAACTTTTCTTCAAAATACTGCCACAGCTTTTCTTTCGGCATGGATGCGGTTATGCTTATCGGTTCTTGTTTTACCGGATGTAAAAAATCCAGTCGACGGGCATGTAAGTGTATACTTCGCTTATCTTCATTTGGTCTTTCAAATCCGTATTTGACATCGCCTTTTATAGGGCAGCCTATCTTTGCCAGTTGTGCCCTGATTTGATGAAATCTGCCGGTTTCCAGTTCGATCTCCAGTAGATGATAATGGTCTGCACTTTCAATAAGTTTATAATGTAAAATACAGGGTTTGCTATGTGCCACTTCTTTCTCAAAAAGCCTTGCCCTTTTTGCTTTTTCGTCTTTTAAGTGGTAATGTACTAATGTGTCTTCATTTTTTGGCGGTTTATTTTTTACCACAGCCCAATAGGTTTTCTTAACTGCTTTTGTTTTAAACAACTCATTCATCTTGCTCAAGCCCTTGCTGGTGCGGGCAAACAAAACTACGCCCGACACTGGGCGGTCGAGGCGATGTATAACCCCCAGAAATACATTGCCCGGTTTTGTGTATTTGGATTTCAGGTAGGCCTTAATTTCATCACCTACCGGAGCATCTCCCGTGATATCAGCCTGTACAATATCACCACATTTTTTGTTTAAGGCTAACAAGTGATTATCTTCATAAAGGATATCTATTGACATAAAATTCTTTAGTTTAACAAAGTTAGGCTAATTTTACAACATGTCGAATCAGCCAATAGTCATTTTGGGTATGCACCGCAGTGGTACCACTATGGTTACAAAGTTATTGGAAAACTTGGGTTTGTTTGTAGGTGCTGAGAAAGAGCCGAATAATGAGGCTATGTTTTTTTGGGAAATTAATAACTGGATTTTTGATTTACACACGGCTACAGCTGAGAAACCGTATAATATGCAGTTCACCAATCCTGCTTGTCGTAAGGTAATTGAAGAGAGTCTGCATTATTATGTTCAATCCCGAAGGAAAAAAAAGTTTCTTGGTGCACTTAATAATAAGTTTTCATCAATTGCAGAACTGGATATTCCGTGGGGCTGGAAAGATCCTAAAAACACGTTTACACTTGATTTCTGGAAGTCCGTTTTCCCAAATCCAAAAATCATTCACATTTACCGGAATCCGGTTGACAGTATTGCCAGTTATACAGAACGCGATTTGGAGCTAAAGAATAAGTTTGAATGGAACTGGAAAAAAAAGCTGAAGCGCGATTTGCTGGTCAGTAAAAACTTCCATGAAAATTTCAGGATTTATGATTTTGAACAAGGCTATTTAGTTTGGAAAGCTTATGTAGAAAAGGCTTCATCGTTAAAATACGATAATACAGATTTTATAGAAATAAAATATGAAGACTTTTTAGCAGAACCTGAAATTTATCTGGCACAATTGTTGGAATTTTGCGGATTATCTCCGGATGAAAATGCGATAAACACCCAAATAGAGCAACTAAAAAAAGACCGCGCGTATGCCTTTACACAAAATGAAAAACTATATACATTTTATCAGCAAATAAAAGAAGATAGTATTGTGAAACAATTGGGATATAGTGATTTGTAATTGAAAGCAAATATCCTGTGTTTATCTTGTTAATGGTTAAGAATTTCTTTATTTTCTATCCAACACTTTCTCCACTTTTTCAATAATATCCTTAGGCATGAGTCCGTATTTTTCGAGTAACTGATCAGGCGTGCCACTTTCACCGAATGTATCTTGCACCGCAACCATTTCAATAGGTGCCAGATGCTTTCTGGATAATACAGAGGCCACACTTTCGCCCAACCCTCCTGCTTGCTGATGTTCTTCAGCAGTCACCACACATCCTGTTTTTTTCACCGACTGCAAGATGGCTGCTTCATCCAAAGGTTTGATGGTATGCATATTTATCAGCTCAACAGAAATGCCTCGTCGTTCCAGCTCTTGTGCTGCTAAAACGGCATGCCATACCAAATGCCCGCAGGCTATAATAGTTACATCTTTACCTTCAGATAAATATTGTGCTTTTCCAATTTGGAAATCAGGGTCTTCTGCCGGTGTAAAAATGGGCCATACCGGTCGGCCAAAACGCAGATAAGTGGGTCCCTCACGTTCAATGATCGTTTTGGTAGCCAATCGCGTTTGATTATAATCGCAGGGTACAACGACGGTCATATTGGGCAGCATTTTCATCAGCCCGATGTCTTCCAGAATTTGATGTGTTGCTCCGTCTTCACCTAAAGTAAGT
>CAZPBT010000310.1:0-2755 GCA_964584555.1 uncultured Chitinophagales bacterium | reverse complement strand
ATGACTTTATACCGTCCTGTTGGCATCTTAAGTGCGGATGCAACCACTTACAGTGTACGCCTGAATAAGGGGAATGCCAACAGATGGGTGATGGGTACTGCAGCTCCGAACAGCACCTCAGCTACCTACTATGCTTTAATAAATGCAGAAGCGACGACTACAACAAACGACCAGTTTAGACTTTATGGAGTCTATAATGATTTACAAAATGTTACTGGTTCGAATTGTACCTTAGCGGATGTTTTACCTGATATTGGAGCTGCCCAAAATGAACAAACAACAGCTAGAAACTGGGGATTTCAACCCGGTACTTCTACAGCACCCCTAACTTCTGGTAATTTATTTTACACCTCCTCTACTTCATTTCCGTTTTCGGGTTCATTATCCGGATGTTCGCAAACGGTCAATACCACACGTGCCAATTATCAAGCATGGAGTGGCTTTGCAGGTGCTCACATACAAAACGAAGCTTTTACACTGGCATCACGTCCTGATTATTGTTTGCAACAATCCAATGGCTGTACCGGTTTGCCTGTAGAACTGATTAATTTTTGGGGTGAAGAAATCGGAGCAGCTAATTTATTACACTGGAAAACTGCCACAGAAATTAATACACAGTGGCATGTGGTTGAACGTTCTGCTGATGGGCTTACTGCATTTTCTGAAATAGGCCGAAAGCCTGCTGCCGGAAATTCTAATGTAATCTTAAATTATAATCTTACGGACGAACAACCTCTTTTACATAGTTACTACCGCTTAAAAACCATTGACTTGGATGGCTCTTATTCCTACTCCCCTGTAATTTTACTAAGCAGAAAGCAGACTGATAATAATGAAATTACCTCTATTGTCAATAATAACAACACTATCATACTACAATACCACTCAACTGACAATAGTGAAGTCAGTATCCGACTATTTACCGATATCGGACAGCAAATTTTTCTAAACAACTTCAATACCGAATCGGGGAATAATACATTTACACTTAATACAAACTCATTAGCCAGAGCTGTATATATTGTGCAGGTGAAACAAAATAATCAAGTACTTACAAAGAAATTTATTGTACGATAAATCAGGAGGTGTGCCACGATTATCATGGCACAACACTATTGCATTACACCAAAAAGTTGAATAATAAAGGATCGTCTTTTAAGACCATGTAATCTACTTTGTATTTTTTCATGCGTTGTAATAAGCTGTCGTAGTTTTCTTTATGGCGCAATTCTATACCCACCAAAGCTGGCCCGGATTCTTTGGAGTTTTTCTTGGTGTATTCAAACAACGTGATGTCTTCATTTTCTGACAGAACTTTTGTTACAAACTCTTTTAATGCACCGGCTCGTTGCGGGAATTTGATAATAAAAAAGTGTTTTAATCCTTCAAAGATGAGCGAACGTTCTTTTATGTCCGGCATGCGTTGTATGTCGTTATTGCCACCACTGATAACACATACAATATTTTTCCCTTTCAAATCATCTTTGCAATAACTCAACGCAGCCACAGACAATGCACCTGCCGGCTCTAACACGATAGCATCTGTATTGTACAACTGCATAATTTTAGTACAAATTCTGCCTTCCGGTACTAAAATTAAATCGTATAAATATGCTTTACAAATCTGAAACGGAATTTTTCCTACTTGTTTTACGGCTGCACCATCTACAAAATTATCAATCTTGTTTAAGGTAATCACCTTGTTTTTTTCTATTGATTCTTTCATGGAAGGAGCACCTAAAGGCTCAACGCCTATAATTTTGGTGCGTGGCGAAAACTGTTTGAAATATGTAATAATGCCTGCACTAAGCCCGCCGCCACCAATGGGGACAAACAGGTAATCAATCTTTTTTTTGCCCATCTGTTCCAATATTTCTATTGCCACCGTGCCTTGCCCTTCAATAATGAGTTTATCATCAAAAGGCGGAACGAATATTTTATCGTGTTGCTGCACATATTTTAATGCAGCTGCTTTTGCATCATCATACGAATCTCCGGAAAGAACAATAGAAACATATTCCTTACCGATTCTGCGCACGGCTTCCACTTTTTGTTTAGGCGTAGGTGCGGGCATGAAAATCGTTCCTTTTATCTTAAGTAAATGACACGAAAATGCCACTCCTTGCGCATGGTTTCCTGCCGAAGAACATACAACACCTTGCTTTTTTTGTTTGGCATTCAGTTTCGACATAAAATGATAAGCACCACGTATTTTATAAGATCGCACTTGTTGCAAATCTTCTCTTTTCAGATAGACATTTGCCTGTACTTCATCAGAAAGTGTATCATTTAATTTCAAAGGTGTTAGTTCACTGATACCCTGCAAGTTTTTACGGGCGGCTATAATTCCATCTATGGTGGGTAAGGATAAATTCATTGAGCTAAATTAAGCATATCTCTTTTATTGCGAGCAAGCGTGTTTATTCTTTCAGATAAGATAATACTTCGTGTTAAATTATATTAATACGCAAACGCACTAAAATAAAACCGGAATAAGCGTGTTATTGTACTGATGAATAAGCTAATCATAATTTTGTCCGGTATTGTATTTATACTAAATTGCGGACGAGCACAAACCAAAGAAATGTTATTGCCCAAACATACAAAAGTTGACAAGCTGGTGGTTTATAAATCGGAGCGTAAGCTCCACCTGTACAGCAATAACAAAGATATCGCAGTGTGGGATATCGCACTGGGACATACCCCTGTGGGGAAAAAAGAAATAGAGGGTGATGGCAAAACGCCGGAAGGCTTA
>CAZPBT010000309.1:0-2777 GCA_964584555.1 uncultured Chitinophagales bacterium | reverse complement strand
CGCACATTGAGGTGCAGTCCGTTCGTGTGCAGGGTCGCATCAATGACCGGGAGGCTTTCGATCAAGTTCTCGAAGGCAGGCTGCCTGCTATCACAGCAGCTATCCAACACGCAAAAGCCAACTACAGCCAGACCAAACAGCGCAGCGCCGTCATCATCTTCGTGACCCGGCGGGAACATGCCGAGAAGCTGGCGCATCGACTTGCCCGAACCTGGGGCAGTGAGGTCGACTACTTTCACGCCGGTCTACCTGCTTCTGCCCGAGAGGAAGTGCTCCAGAGCTTCAAGGGTGGTGCTGTCAACGTTCTGGTGGCGACCAAGGCGTTCGGTATGGGAATGGACATTCCCGACATTCATTGGGCCATCCATCTGGGGCCGCCCGCCTTCCTGGAGGATTACCTCCAGGAGGTCGGGCGGATTGGCCGCGATGAAGTTGCGCGTGAAAAAGCCCAGTTGGGTCGAGTCCAGGCCACCCTGCTTTTCTCCGCCGACGACTTTGAAAGTGTGCGCAGTCAACGCGCCAGAAGCGCCCTGCATCAGGCAACCATCAAGCAGATTTACGCGACCATCTGCGCCAACGCTCAGCAAATTGATGGTCAGTGGATGGCACTGGTTCCGCGGGATGGGTTCGATCCGCCCAGCCATCCTGCCGCGCGACGCACGCAGGCCACCCAGTTGCGGTTAGCGCTCTACTGGCTGGAACGGGCCGGGCGGCTCCGGCTCAGTGGCCTGGTGCCGAGGTTGCTGACGGTCACTTTGGATACATCACAGCTTGAGCGCATAGCAGGCGCAGGAGGCAAATTGGGATCGGTGGCGCGAGTCATCCTCGGTGTTGAGACCCTGCCACGCGATACAACAGCCGCGGCAGCGGATGGCGGCGTTCTACATGCGGCAGGGAACTGGCTGGGCCGGGCACTCAGCCGCTTAGGCGATATGGTGGGCTTTTTGCTGGGCGTAAGGTCGCCAGCAGGCAACGTGCCGGCGTCAGTGTCAACAGCGGCCTCGTTGACCGGCACCGCGCCGACAGCGGGCGCAGCCGTTATCAATGTGTCGCAGATCATGCTGCGCTGCTCGATCAAAAGCATTGGCGAGGTCATGGCCTGCCTGGTGGACCTTGAAAAGCGTGGCGGTTTGGAACTGAAGCGCAACTTTCAGTTTGCCCCCCGTGCGCTCGCTTTGGAACCCATGGGTCAGATTGGCCAGCTATTCGATGCGGTCGGTCGGGCCAATCAAGAGCTGATCCGACGATTGGGGGATCAAGCCAAGCTGCGGTTCGATATGTCCGAGTTGGCGCAGGGCTTTGTTGCGCCGGTAGTGGACCCGGCGCAAAGTTCGCATTACCAGGCGGCGTTTGACTGGGGTGTAGTTTGCCTGGCGCGCACTTCCGGTATGCGGATACGTCAAGTTGTCGAACAGGACCAGACCGTGCGTTGGGAGGCGCAGCTCGCGTCTTCGGTTCGGTATCAGGTGAAGGCGCGTTGCGACAGGACGCTGGAAATCGCCCAAGAAGTGTTCAAAGTCCTGCAGCCCAAAGCGATGGGTAATGACACTGTGGTGTCGTTAAAGGAACTGGTCGATGCAACGCGAAATAAATCACCGGGCCAGAAATTTCGTGAATCGGAATTGAAAAAGGCGCTTAGCCTGTTGTCCGCGCTGAAGTTGGTGAGTCTGTCGGCCGATTTGCTGCCCATGTCCTATGTGTTGACTACGGAAAGCCTGAATGAGTCGCTGGATGGTGAGCAAGACTTGTGGAATGAACTGGAAGAAGTGAATCGCATGGCGGAGTTGCGCAATAACGCCATGGAGGTCTTTGCCAACCTGCCAACCGAAGCCCAAGCCGGTTTTATCGAGGAGTATTTTGCCCAGACGGATGCGGCGGGCCTGGAAGCTTTTTTGATCACGCAGCTTGGCAATATCGATGATCGGGCTGACACGATCTTGAACACGTTCATCCGCGAAAAACTCGAACAGTTGCGGGCGACCGAGGCGATCAATTTTTTCGAGCGCTACAGGGCCTCAGAAGAACCGAATCAATGGCGTGCTATTTGCCACCCCTACGATCAGCATCTGCTGGTCAACGCTGGGCCGGGAGCAGGCAAGACCGCGGTGCTGGTCGGGCGGGTGGTGCATTTGATTAGGGAACAAGGCATTCAACCCGGCGACATCATCGTTCTGGCGTTCAACCGGGCTGTGGTGTTCGAGATCAGGAAGCGGGTTCGGCAACTATTCCGCACCTTGGGTTATGCCGCTTATGTGAAGCGTTTGCGGGTTTCGACTTTTCATTCGCTTGCTCTGCGCAGCCTGGCACAGGCTGACGGCGGGCGACAGAAGTTGCCAGACCGGGAAAAGTTGCTGTCACACTTTGCCCAACGCCTGGTGACCGACACCCAGTTCCGTAATCAGGTTGCAGGCGGTTGCCGAACCATCCTGGTCGATGAATTTCAGGATCTGACTGACGATATTTATAAGATTCTTTTTCAGCTTTACCTCGGCTCTCGTTCGGATGCAGGCTCTGGCGCAGGGGTGATGGTGATCGGTGACGATGACCAGGATATTCTGCGTTGGCAACGTCCCGGTAAAGAATTTTCTGAGTTGTATTTTGAGAACTTTCAACGCGATTTTGGGGGCAATGCCCTGCAGCCCCTACCGCTGAGGATTAACTTCCGGTCGGGGGTCGATATCGTCGATAGGAGTCAGACGATGATCGCGGGAATCTTCAATAGCAACCAACACTCTCGCCGATTGAAAGATTTCCAGCTTCGCGCGCAGCAGGCGTCC
>CAZPBT010000308.1:0-2788 GCA_964584555.1 uncultured Chitinophagales bacterium | reverse complement strand
TTCCTACACAATTATCTGTAGCGTTTACCGAGCTTATAGATGCTGTTGGTACATCGCTTGCACAGAACACAGTTATATTTTGAGGTGTACCTGAAATGGTTGGTGCTGTTTGGTCATTAACCGTTATCGTTTGTGTACAATCTTGGAAAGGCTCACCATTATCCAATTGCAGATTATTATTCAAGTCATCGTACAGTGTATAAATCCTATTTATTGTATAACTATTCTCACATATAAAGCCAGAAATATTATCATTCACGAGAAACCTTAGTTGTTTACAAATTGAAAAAGTAATTCCCAAATTTTGTAATTGTTCGATTGTGCTTGCGGCTTCAGGAATTTGAGCCGTACAACTCACATTGACAGATGTAAATACAGGACAAAGCACACTAAAATTACAGCATGTACCAACTTCAATTTGTTTTGTACGTGTATCGCTTGTTCCATCTTGATTGGTTACTGTAAGTGTAACCGTTTTTGTTCCGCCGGAAGAATAAGTAACCGTGTGCGGCCCTGCGGTTGTAGCAGTTGCCGGAGTAGCTCCGCTCCCAAAATTCCATGAATAACTTATATTGGGATAATCTCCACCGAAAGAAGAATCTGTATATGTTACAGTTTGAAACTGGTTATTACCCTGACATACAGTAGCAGAGCCAAAATTTGCAACCAAAGGTGTAACTACCGGAATTGAACCTCCGCCCCGACATTTAGATGAAGTTGTTGCGCCACAATCGATTGAATTTCCCGGACATAATGAACCGCTGCCTGTTGACCATACAGAAATCGATTCTGTAATATTTATTGGGGTTGAACAGTCCCATAATACAGGGGTGGGAACCAATAGGGTATCAAATTGATTTGGTGGCAAGGTATCACTGAAACAATATGTTAAATGTGATATTGTATTGCCGGTATTAACTATGGCATCTACGTAAATACCAATCCGCTGGCTACTAGTATTATTTCGTATTACTACTGCATAATAGGCTGTCAATGGCAATGTGCCATCACAATCTGCTGTTGTAAGTACAGTCCCATTTAAGTTTTTTGCTAAATAAACCTCATTTAGTGTAAAGTCGTTTGACGTACAACTTGGATGCGTAGAACAAGGATGTTGTACATCAGCAAAGACTATTGATTTGCAAAATATCAGAATAAGCAATCCTAAAATAGGCGATCTGTTCTTAAGGCCTATCTCTATAATAAATTTGAGTTTATCAGCACAACAAGTTTTATACTTGTGAGGTTTTTGAAAAATCTTTTTTGTTTTCATAGCATTAGTTTTATTATAGTTTGTAATCGTTTTTCTGCATACTTAGTATATTATTATTTTCTGTGAAATTGATTCACCTGTGTCCATATTGCCCTGAACTATATAAGTGCCAGTTTGAAGTATATCGCTGAGATCTAACTTCGCTTCCGACGTATTCTCATTTATTGCTTTAACGAAAATTAGTTGTCCTCTTATATCAAAAATATGAAGTGTAATATTTCCTATTCTGCTTCCATCAATAGTTAGAAATAATTCTCCTTGAGTAGGATTTGGGAAAATTCGTATGTTTTTTGCTAATGTGTTTTTATACAGTACACTTTTTATATCTGAATAATGTATCGTTTTATCAAAATCTGTTTGTGCTAAACGATAGTAAACTATTCCAATAACCGGATTATTATCAATGAATTCATAGTTTGCTCCTGCATTTGAATTTCCTTTGCCAAATACTCTGTCGATTTCCTGAAACTTAATTCCGTCAAGGCTACGTTCGATTCCAAAATAATTATTGTTTATTTCAGATGCAGTATTCCATGTAAGTAAAACATCATTTTCTCTGGGTTGGATATTAAAATCTGCAAGGCTAACAGGAAGAACATTTACTGGGGTAATATATATCGGCACATTCGTAATAACATACTTTGTACCTACGGCTCCACTTGTAGCAGAATTGTAAGGAAATGCATATGTACTACCATTTTGTTTTATTCTAAATCGGAATTCAACAGTTATGCTAAACGCATTATATGTGCCATTTATTGTATAACTCATCGGACAATTTCCAACCGGAATACCCCCTGCACTATTTGCACCTGAAGTAATAACTTCAGCAGATTCAAACTGAAAAGAAGATGCATCAAAATCTATATTTGTCGTTGGTTGTAAATAAACAACATCTCCCGTAACCAATTTAGGATAGTTGTAAGTAGAGCGATAAGCAAAAATTCCACCAACCGGGTCTTGGCGAACTACTTGACTACTGCCAACCAAACCACCGCCATTTGAACTAATTTGCTCTTGTGTATCTAACCAGCCCAATGTGTCTAAATAATTTGTACCATCATCGAGATCCATAATTTTAAAAATTACTTGAGTAGGATAACTGCAAGCACAACTAATACAAGGGTAAGTACTATAGTAGAATAAAGTGTCATTTGCACCTGCAAGTATGTTTGGAATGGTTTGTGAAACCGCTTGTCCCCCAGCTAAGCTATATCTTATATTGTCGGTATATTTAATAAACTCTACTGCAATATTATTTTGATTTACTACAGTATTATTAGTTGTTTTGATACCTAGATAGGCAGCTCTTGGACCTATACCCGCACCACAATTATTATGATCTACATAAAAGAAACTTCCTGTGGTAATTTGAAGTTTAATATCACCTTTAGATATTGCAAAAGTTGAATTTGATAATAGGCATAACACTGCCACTAACGTGTAGAATTTTACGTTTTTCATAGTAATATAGTTTTTGGTTTTAGCTTAAGCTGTTTTTGAAGCAGCTATTTG
>CAZPBT010000307.1:0-2798 GCA_964584555.1 uncultured Chitinophagales bacterium | reverse complement strand
CTTAATTTTCTTAACCCGAACTCAGATGAACAAGAATTATTCCAATTTCTGAATTCGTATTTTGCTTTGCATGTTGCAAAGCCAAAATGCTATGTTCAAGAATTATAATCTCGTCATAAATTTTCGGATTGCTCCCTCTTTCCAAGTGCTGAAGGTGCCGTCTTTTATCCTGTTTTTGGCTTCCTGCATCAGCCATAAATAAAAAGAAAGATTCTGAATACTTGCCAGTTGTGCGCCCAAATATTCCTCTACCACAAACAAATGCCGGAGATAGGCTTTCGTATGTTTCCGGCTGGTAGCAGCAGGAACTTGACTGTCTATAGGAGAGAAATCAGCCTTCCACTTCTGGTTTTTTATATTGATAATCCCTTCCGAGGTGAATAACAGCCCATGCCGGGCATTGCGGGTGGGCATTACACAATCAAACATATCCACGCCCAATGCAATACTTTCGAGTAGGTTGGCAGGCGTACCTACACCCATCAGGTAGCGCGGTTTATCTATGGGCAAAATGGAATTGACCAAAGCTGTCATTTCGTACATGATTTCTGCGGGCTCGCCTACGGCGAGCCCGCCTATCGCATTTGCCGGTCTGTTTTGGTTTGCAATAAATTCAGCAGATTCGGTGCGCAAGTCCTTATAAACACTACCCTGCACGATGGGCAACAAGGTCTGCTCATAGCCATATAAAGGCTCCGTCGCATCAAAACGACGGATACAACGCTGCAACCAGTCGTGTGTAATTTTCAACGATTTCTTAGCATAGGCATACTCACAAGGATAGGGCGTACATTCATCAAAAGCCATAATAAAATCAGCACCAATAACACGCTGCGTGTCCATAACATTTTCCGGTGTAAACAAATGCTTACTGCCATCAATATGTGATTGAAAAACCACCCCTTCCTCCGTCAGCTTGCGCCGATGGCTGAGCGAATATACCTGATAGCCTCCGCTGTCCGTCAAAATGGGCTTTTGCCAAGAGTTAAAGGCATGCAAACCACCCGCAGCCCGCAGGATATCTAAACCGGGACGCAAATAAAGGTGGTAAGTATTTCCCAAGATAATTTGCGCTTTTATCTCATTTTCCAACTCTGAAAACTGAACAGCCTTAACAGTAGCCTGTGTGCCTACGGGCATAAAAATCGGTGTTTCTATGTTGCCGTGTTCAGTAGTTATAATCCCGGAACGTGCGGATGATTGGTCGTCGGTATGTAAAATGCTAAATGTCAAAACCTGAATGAAAAGTCAAAAATAAGATAAAATCTCTATTTTTATAAAATGTCTGTTTGGTTGATTGTACTGGGTTTGTGTATTGTGTTTCAAACGATTTATTTAATCGTATTGTATTTTGCACTTATTGGTAAAACCAAAACGTCCGATAAGGCTCCATCTTCGATATTTCCAAAGGTGACTATCGTGATTTGTGCAAAAAACGAAGAGCATAATCTGAAACAGCATCTTCCGAAAATCATAGAACAAGATTATCCGGATGTTGAGATTTTAGTTGTAGATGACGGATCCACTGACAATACACAAGCTGTACTTCAAACTTTTGGAAACAAGATAAAAACACTATTTATCCATCCGGAAGAAAAACGCGGATGGGGTAAAAAGTATGCATTGCTTCGGGGTATAAAATCAGCAAACGGAGAAATTATCTTGTTGACAGATGCAGATTGTTATCCGGCTTCTAAAAACTGGGTGAAGGAAATGGTGGCACATTTTAACGATAAAACAGAGATTGTGCTTGGTGTTGGTTTATATGAAAATAGAAAGGGCTTGCTCAATAAATTGATAGCGTATGAAACTGCACAAACCGCCCTGCAATATCTTGGTTTTGCTGCTTTGGGCAATGCCTATATGTCTGTGGGACGCAATGTTGCTTACAGTAAAGATTTATTGCAGCAACTTGACTGGAGCGATAAGGACTATGCTATAGTCAGTGGTGATGATGATTTAGCAATTCAACAGTTAGCCAACAAAAACAACGTGGATGTTTGTTTAAACCCTGAGGCTTTTACGTTTAGCCATCCAAAAACAACTTGGGCATCCTGGATGAAGCAGAAGAGCAGGCACACACAGAGCAGTTGGCAATATAAGCCTTCACAACAATTCTTTTTGTTTCTATTTGGATTTACAAAAATGGTTATCTGGGCTATAGCATTGTGTTTATTGCCCACAGATTATCAAAAAACGAGTAGTTTTATCTTGATTTACTCCTTTGTTTTATTAGGTATTTATCAGCAATTGAATGCTCGTTTAAGCTTGTTTACCCGTTGGTGTTTTGCACCAGTTACAGATTTTATACTCAGTATTTCCTATTTGTTTATCGGGATTAAAAACATGTTTTCAAGCAGTAAAACATGGTAGTAAATATTCCTTACAAATTAATTGTTCATGCAGTAATGCAGATTATTTTGTAATTGAAGTTGAAAAAATATTGTTTTATACCCCAAAAAACTGCATTTAACACTTGAGCTTAGGTATTTTTTCAACTTTAGTTAAATATTGTATTTCTATAATGTTTATATTAATAAATATGTTAATTATATATTATTTTGTATAAATTCGCTTTCTTTTACGAATAGTTCGCATCCCTAGCTTCTGCTTAGTATCTACATAGTATGGCACGAGTAACCATCAAAACTTTATTCGTTAAAAAGCTGTTTCTCTATTTAAATTCAAAGAAAGCTGCAATAATGAAATAAGTATTATTTGCTGTAAGTATTATTATCATCATCTCGACATATACCGCTCATAAGGCAAGCGCGCTTGTATACTTCTCGACAAAGTGA
>CAZPBT010000306.1:0-2803 GCA_964584555.1 uncultured Chitinophagales bacterium | reverse complement strand
TTTTTTTTTTTTTTTGCAAAGGTAAGCATGAAATTTTAATTTGCAAGCATCCTCAAAGAAAAAAAAAACTTTTTTGTTGAAATTCTTTTGAACTGCCTGATTCTATTGGTTATTTTTATGTATTACTATAATGTTTAGTTTAAAAGAAGAAGTTTTAACACGAAAAATTTGGATTTGAATTTCTCTTGGCACTTTGCAAAATATTAGTGTAACTATTTGAAATTCTGGATATTGTAATGACAGCTACTAATCACATTTTTTAGGTTACTGTAATACATGAAAATTGATTTCCGGTTGACATTTTTACTCATTTTTAGGTTCAAATAACAAATTTTGACCTCATTTACACGATAAAATTATTCAAATCACTACAAAAAAAAATGAATTCTGCTTTAAAATAGCTAAAAAAAAATTGCAGGATGATTCAATTTTGTTCTTTTTCATTCCAAAATAAATCCAAATGAGGTATGGTTTTCTCATTTTTTAGTTTGATTTTGGGTATTACTCCAGACTTTTCCGGTATAATAAGTGAAGATAATGACATAAATTGAACCTAATATTGCACTAAATACCGTCTAATTTATCTGTCGATCATAAAAATGAGTTGTGCTACAATAGTAAATGTAACGCATGAAGAGTAAAATAAATACTAACCTGAGTTCAGGATAAGCATTTTAATTTAAAATTAGTTGATTTTTTATGTAGAACCACCTCCTTTAATTCCTCCACCTTGTTAAAGTGGAGGAAAAAATGAGAAATCGACTATTTTATCCCCTTATTTTTCTTAATCCGAACTCAGTTTATTTGATATTCCCAATAAATTGCTAATTTTTAAAGAAAAATCTGGCTAAAATTATACAATTTTGAAAGCCAGTGCCGGCAATGTTCTGGTGCGTTTATCCAAGCCCATTGCTTTAATTTCCTCAATATAAAAGAAGTCTCCTTGTTTGGCACTTTTTATCAGCTTGAGCATTTGTTCGTTAAACACTGTTCCTGATGTAGCAATTTGTGCAGGTTCTCCTGATTTAGGTTTATAGTATAAAGTAAAACCCGTAATTGTAAAAGGTGCATTAAATTCAGCATTTTCGAGTTCTGCATATGGCCCTTTTTGTACTTTAAATTCTGCTACGGGAAATGGTCCGCTTTTTCTGTTAGACAGTTTGGCAACCGGATCCGGCAAATATTTCACTCTAAATTCAAAAGCTCCGTAGTTTCTACCTTTAGCCGCTACATTCACATTTATTTTTCCGGGAGTATTTACCCGTATCATATAGTTTCCTCCACCACCGGATATATTTCCGTTGCTCATGGTAATATTTAAATCTTTTGCAGACACTCCTGCAGCAGAAATTTGTACCGGATTTTCCACACCTATATACAAGACATTCATTTTAGTAGGTGAAACAGTAGCAAAAGGTGCGGCAACGGTATATTTAGATTCAAATGGGTAAGTGCCGATAAGTTGACCTGTTTTTTCATCTGTCAAAGAAATATTGCCTTTTACCTCATGCTCGCCCACCGCTGAAGATGTTTTAAACTGTGCTATACCCGTTTGCGGATCAACGGGAATATGTTGTCCATTCACTGATACATTGACGGTATTGGCAAATTTGGATGAGGTAGCTGCCAGTGCGATATTAGCCATATAAGGTTCACCTTGTAAAACATAAGAAGCAGGTGCGCTATAACTGGCAGAAAATTTATTAAAAATCTTTTCGCCGGATTGTAAATCGACCGCACTTCCAATTTTATTGAAAAAATGTTGTGTGAAAACACCTTGTGCATTTTTCACATCATTTTCAATTTTGGTAAGCATAGCAAATGCAGCAACTGCGGGCATTTGATAAAATTGTTCTCGTACCCAGTCACTTTTTGGATTTTTTGATTGTGTAATTAGCCCTGCTTTACTTTTTACATCGGCTCTTTGCTCCGGGTCAATTAGCAATAAGGACTCGCTCACTGTCTTATCTATCCTCCTTTTTAGCTCGTATGCTTTGCCATTATTGCCAGAAGTGCCTTCTACCAAATACCCGGACGCTACTTCCATATCATCTTTGCGGGTAAGTATGCCTTGCGGATCTTCTTTATCTCTACCGCCAGCCCTTGCCACCACCTGTGTTTTCAACTCGGCAATGAACTGAAGCAAAGCATCGAACTTCCTGTTGCTTTCATCTGCGAGATGAAGGTATTTGGTAATGCTGTCATTTTTGGGTTCTTTTAATTTTTTCAGACGGAATGCATTAAGCGTGGAGCTAAGATTGTCGTCTGCTGATTTTTTAGAGTTTTCTAAACTGGAATTAAATGTTTTGAATGCGTTGATGATTTCTGCTGAAACATTGAGTGCAAGCATAGCGGTGAGCACTAAATACATCATATTAATCATCTGCTGTCTGTTCTCTTTTGGAATAGCCATAATGTGTTTTTTAATAAGGTGAGAAATCAGTTAATCTTAGCAGAAGATTAAAGAATAAATGTGTGTTGTTTACTTGAAGCAAGTGGCACTATCTATTGCCTATGCATAGTTTTTAGTTAAACTGCACTAGTAGCATCAACAAGCTTCTATTGGGTAAACGAATGAATATGTTGTTTATTGTAATAAAATGATGTTATTTCATCAACTCAGACAAGTAACTATTGAAAGGCTGACAAATTTTCAACAATAAATAAGGAAGCAATATCTAAAAAATTAAAAATTTATTCCTAATGAGGCTGTAACTTTCTAAAGACCAGTTTAAACATACCAGATGTTATTAATCATTCAATTTTAAAACAGCCATAAAGGCTTGTTGGGGCACTTCTACAG
>CAZPBT010000305.1:0-2803 GCA_964584555.1 uncultured Chitinophagales bacterium | reverse complement strand
AATAAGGTGCCGTCTCCGCCCAAAGCAATTAATAAGTCTGTCTTCTTTTTTATATCAATATGATTATTGAAAACTGCATATTTTCTCGCAGGAAGTATCTGCTTTATTTGTTTGTAATAATTATCTTCTATGCAGAAATCAAGCTGTTGGTCTTGCAGTGCACGAATAAGCTGCAATACAAAAGGAGCATGCTCCTCTTTAAAAACCCGACTGTAAATACCAATTGCCATCAGAAAGGTAACTCGAAATGTAAATATACACCTTTATCCAAATATCTGTTGATACTGTATTCAATTCTAAACAAACGCTGGTTGAATGTCACTAAATTTAAACCCACCCCATAGCCGAATTGCCATTTGTTTCTGTAACTGTTTTGGGCATAGTGGGCATTATCCCAAACATAACCGGCATCAAAATAGGTAGTGAGGTACATATTAAAGGGAAGAAATGCCAATGAAGAATTTAAAAATTTATTGTTCTTGATCTTGATTTTTTTGAGGTTTTTTAATTGAAAACTGAAAAGTCGAAAACGATATTCATTTTTAAACAACAAAAAATGCTGTCCGTCCATTACATTAACCTCATACCCACGAATGAGGTTATCATTATAGCCAAATGATTTTATCGGTTGAAGATTATAGGGTTGCTTAAAGGGCCAGGATACCTGAAACCTGCCCGAAAAGCCCATTGAAAAATTCTTGTGTTTTTTCCATTCATAATATCTGCTCATCATAAATCCGGCTGTAGTCATACGTGTTTTCATAAAACCCAATCCGTAATTGGTAAAATTCATGCGGATATACCATCCGTTAGTCGGGTAAGCTTTTAAATTACGGTGATCTGACTCAAACACATAGCCAATTTTAAGGTAGTTCTGTTTACGGGCACCATCCAGAAAATATTCAGGATTAGCCAACAAAACAGAATCACTTACTTTTGAAAAGCCATAACCTGCCGAAAAATTATGCGAATTGTATAATTCACGACGGTAAGTGATGCTTGCAGAGAATTCTGCCCTTATCATCTGCACCTTAGCTCCTAAATCCAGAAATTTAAGTTCATTTTCGAGTGTATTGTAGGCGACACGTTTACTGTGCAAAAAATTAAAAAACAAGCCCAAGCCTATATTGTCTTTTTTGGTGTCGAATATCGGAATGATATAACCCAAATCGAGGCGTTTGGCAAAACCAAAACTAAATGCGCCGATGAGTTTATCATTGCGACCACTTACATTGTTGTAGTTTAAAATCAAACCATATTGCAGGCGTTTAAAATCGTGATTGTATTTACGCCACCATTCAGCTGCATTACGGTCGGCAAACTGTAAAATCAAACCGGGGCTTAGCGGAAATTTTTCATACACTTTTATGATTAAATCCAAACTGTCTTCTTCCCAATTTTTAATATTGACTTGTATATCATTAAAAATTCCCAGATTAAAAATCTGCAGTCGGTTTGCCAGCAAAATACTGTCTAATTTATCTCCCGGTATCGAATCGCCTTCGTTAAAAGACATCTCCCGCAACATTACATAAGGACGTGTTTTTTTGTTATTGGAAAAATTAATCTTTCTGACTTTCAAATACGTTGTTTGTTCTTGAGCCTGTAAACTCAAAAAAGCAAAAAACAAACCAGCCAGTAAGATGTTTTTCATCCGCTAAAAACCTACAAAGGTAGTTTATTTTATAGGTTTCGCTGAACAGTTAAGTAAACTTAACTTGTACATACCACGCATATCGCATGATAAAACAGAGAATGAATAAACTTATACCAATTCCGGCTCCTGTACGACCACGTCTTCTTTTACTAAGGTGTAATCTTTCAGGTTAAAATGCTTCGTTTGCTCCCTGAATTTCCAGGTGAAATCCGGCCAGACGGTATAGTTTTTGCCGTCTGCACTCAGATACCAGCTTTTACAACCCGACATCCAGATTGTGCCTACTAATTTCTTCTGAATTTTTTGATTAAACGCGGTTTGTACATCCTTTTTCACCTCGAACGATTTAATATCGTTTTTTTGCATTTTTTTAATGGCATCGGTAATATAATTTACCTGCGACTCAATCATGTATATCATGGAATTGTGTCCCAATCCCGTATTTGGCCCGAGCATGATAAACATATTCGGAAATTTGTTGACCGTGCTGCCATAATATGCTTCAGGCGAATCTTTAAATATTTTGTTCATTTCCGCCCCGTCTTTTCCGGTTACATCAAAATACTGGAAGCTGTCGGCAACGTGAAACCCGGTACCCATAATAACGGCATCAATTTTTCGTTCTTTGCCGTCTTTCGTAATCACGCTGTCTTTCGTAAATCTTAAAATGCCATCAGTTACCACATCGACATTAGGTTCTGACAAAGCCTTATAGTAGTTATTCGACATTAATACGCGCTTGCATCCCAAACGATAGGTCGGTGTCAATTTTTTCTGCAACACGGGATCTTTGATAAATTTTTTGATATGGCGTTTTCCCAAAACTTCTCCTAGTTTTAGAATAGCATCATTATGTATCATGCCTACCGCCTGTCCTTCATTCAAATAATAGATAAAATTGCGGTCTAAATTTTGAATCATGGGTAATTTTTCAAACAAGACACTTTGTGTAGGCGAAAAGGGACCGTCAGGCTTAGGCAATACCCAAGGTGCGGTGCGCTGCATCAAATAGAGATTTTTTACAAGGGGTTGAATTTCGGGTACAAACTGAATAGCACTGGCTCCCGTACCTATTACACATACCTTTTTGTCTCTGAGGTCATAATCATGATTCCAGCGGGAGGAATGAAAAATTTCTCCTTTGAA
>CAZPBT010000304.1:0-2804 GCA_964584555.1 uncultured Chitinophagales bacterium | reverse complement strand
CTAAAAAATCACAAATACTTTACCCACTTAAATCTGTTTGCTGTATAAAGAATTGTATTTTTACAAAAAATCTACCATGCACAATTTGATGGCAGTTTCGCCGGTTGACGGCAGATACCACAGCAAAACTGAAAAACTTGCAGATTATTTTTCAGAATATGCCCTTATCCGCTATCGCATTTTTGTAGAAATTGAATATTTTATTGAGCTGTCTGCTGCGATTAATGAAATAGGAGAATTGAACGAAAGCCAGAAATCCGCTTTGCGGAAAATATACACCCAATTTAATTTGGATGATGCTTTGCGCGTAAAAGAAATCGAGAAAGTGACCAATCACGATGTAAAAGCCGTAGAGTATTTTATAAAAGAGCGAATTAAGAATAAAGAACTAAAAAGGAAATCAGAGTTTATCCACTTCGGACTCACTTCTCAGGATATTAATAATACTGCCATACCATTAAGCCTAGCCGATTTTTTTAAAAATGTCTATCTTGCAAAATATAACGAACTTGTTCAATTACTGAAAAATTATGCAATGCAATATGCTAAAGTGGCTATGCTGGCAAAAACACATGGACAGCCCGCCAGCCCTACCAGATTGGGCAAAGAATGGCAAGTTTTTATTGAACGATTAGATAAACAATTTGCCTATTTTAATACAATTCCTTACAGTGCCAAATTCGGAGGAGCTACCGGAAATTATAACGCACATCATGTAGCATATCCAAAAATAAACTGGAAAAAATTCGGTAAGCATTTTGTGGAAAATACACTCCGTTTATCCCATTCGTTTCCAACTACACAAATAGAACATTACGATAATTTAGCCGCTTTGTTTCACAATTATGCCCGCATCAATACTATTTTAATAGATTTTTGCCGCGATGTCTGGGCCTATATTTCCATGGATTATTTTAAACAACAAATAAAAGCGGGTGAAGTAGGCAGTTCGGCAATGCCACACAAAGTAAATCCGATAAACTTTGAAAACGCAGAAGGTAATTTAGGTATTGCAAATGCCATCTTTTACCATCTCGCCGAGAAACTGCCCATATCCCGTTTACAACGCGACTTAACAGATTCTACCGTTTTGCGCAATATAGGAGTACCGCTGGCACATACCATGATTGCTATGGATGCCATCATAAAAGGATTAAATGGTTTGCTGCTGAATGAGCAAGCCATACACGCAGATTTGGAAAAAAACTGGATAGTTGTAGCAGAAGCTATTCAAACTGTCTTACGCAGAGAGGGTTACCCACAGCCGTATGAAGCTTTGAAAGCTTTAACACGTACCAACAAACAAATTGGAAAAACAGAAATACATGCTTTTATTTCCGAACTCAATATAGAGAATGCATTAAAAACAGAACTAAAAAAAATAACACCTTTTAATTATACAGGAATTTAATTTTTAATAAAAATATTATTATTTATGAAGTCTATTGATGCTGTTGATTTTAAAAATGAAAGAGCACTTATCCGTGTGGATTTTAATGTGCCTTTTGATAAACAATTTAATATTACTGATGACACCCGTATTCGTGCCGCTTTGCCTACCATTAATAAAGTATTGAATGATGGTGGTAGTGTGGTGCTGATGTCACATTTAGGTCGTCCGTTGAAAAAGCTGAAAGAAGACGGCTCTTTGGATGTCGATAAATTTACACTTCGTCATATTGTTAAGCACTTATCCGCATTATTACAGAAAGAGGTAAAATTTGCAGAAGATTGTGTAAGCGATGCCAGTCTTGAAATGTCATCTGATTTGAAAAACGGCGAAGTATTGCTTTTAGAAAATACCCGGTTTCACAAGGAAGAAGAAAAAGGCGAAGAGCAGTTTTCCAAAACATTGGCAAAGCATGGCACTGTTTATATTAATGATGCTTTTGGCACTGCACATCGTGCACATGCCAGTACCACTATCGTGGCACATTCATTTCCGGCAGATAAAAAATACTTGGGCTATTTAATGTCTGCCGAAGTAGCAAATGCCGACAAAGTATTGCACAAAGCAGAAAAGCCGTTTACTGCCATTTTAGGCGGAGCAAAAGTGTCGGACAAAATTTTGATTATTGAAAATTTACTGAATCTCGCAGATACGATTATCATAGGCGGTGGTATGGCATATACCTTTTTTAAAGCCCAAGGCGGCGAAATAGGCAATTCTCTGGTAGAAGCTGATAAATTAGAGGTGGCTTTGGAAGTGCTTGAAAAAGCCAAAGCTAAAGGCGTTCAATTGTTATTGCCTGTGGATGCTGTTATTGCTGATAAATTTGCTGATGATGCCCAAACACAAACAGCAGAAAGCAATGCAATACCGGCAGACTGGATGGCTTTGGACATTGGCGAAAAAGCCATAGCACAGTTTTCAGAAGTAATTAAACATTCTAAAACCATATTGTGGAACGGACCGATGGGTGTTTTTGAAATGGAAAAATTTCAAAATGGAACAAAGCAAATCGCTTTAGCCATTGCTGATACTACAGCAAAAGGTGCATTTAGCTTAATTGGTGGCGGCGATAGCGTTGCGGCAATCAATAAATTTAATTTGCAAGATAAAGTCAGCTATGTGAGTACGGGAGGCGGAGCATTGTTGGAATTTTTTGAAGGTAAAACCTTACCCGGCGTTGCTGCTATCCTTTAGTTGGTTCTATAGTCAAATACATTAAGTATGCTATATTTACAAAAATTTGTGAATACTATTTACTAATCACTCACTAGAATATGTCGTAGATATCGTTTATATACAACTTCGTTCATTATTTACCTTTTCCTGCTTTTTATTTTTAAAATAAACGATT
>CAZPBT010000303.1:0-2817 GCA_964584555.1 uncultured Chitinophagales bacterium | reverse complement strand
TTGTATCTAAATTATAACCTACTACATTGCTTCTGGTTACGGTTACACAGCCGTTGTTATCTACCGTGTAAACATTACCGCTGTTGTTGCTGTGTCCGCAGTCGATTATCGTTCCAGTTGAAGGTGTGAAGCCTGTTTCCAACGGTACGCATACCGTTGTCGTTGTGGTGATTTGGTTCGTATCTCGCAAGGTGTCTGTGTTTGGAAGGACAGTTATAATTACGTAAGTGGTATCGCATAAATCATTTGCTGCATCACATGCTATAACACAAATTGGCAAATCAGTTCCAATTGAATCTCCTGAAATATAAGTAACACAACCAGCAGAACTAATACTATACGTTCCTAATAATCCTGTATCAACAGTAGAGCCATCACAGAATGTATAAACTATAGATGTACATGCAGCACTTACCAGAGTTGTTGTTGGACAAACGTAACTAGCAGAAACAGGTGAATATGTGCCAGACCATCCTTTACCATTTCTTTCATCGCCCATTCTAAAAGAATAGCTGTCAAACTTAGAACTTTGTGCGGTCGTAGTTGCATCGTTATGCAATACGCCAAATGTTGTCATACTACTTCCTGTATATGATGCATCTATAGCACTACCGGAATATTGATTTTGAGAAGCAGAAAGCTGTCTTGGGTCATCCAAATACCAGTTTGTACCACTTGCACTTCCGGAGTACATAGTCCAAGTATCAGTAGAAGGATCAAATTCAACTTTTACACTAATTCTATTACCTGCGTCAATACCATGATCAACATTATCATTCAGGATACTTGTCCAAGCATTATTATCTAATCCTCCGGTAAATCTGACTAATCTAAGTTGGTCAGTAGCACTCGACTCTCCAACAATAACAGCATATCCGTCACTTTGTGTATAATCCGAGCTAGTAGATGCCAGAATGACGGCTATACCTTTTTCACCTGAAGCAAAACCACTTGTAGATTGATTCATTCCAAAATTAAATGACCATGTCAAATTGGATGTATTATTAGTTAGAACTGGATTAAATACTTCGCCTTCCGGAACAAATGACGGAATTAAATTGCGATGTAACCATTCATAACCACTGCCGCCATCGAAATCAATTTCTTCGGCAAGAATCTGAATTCCGTCTGCAGCAGTTTCTGTTTCAGTCCAACCATTTCCGATAGTCGTATTATTTGCTCTATTAAATTTATCTACATAACAATTTGAAACCGTACCTAAAGGATAAGCCAAATTCTCCATAGCATTACTTCCACAAATGTCAACGCCCACTTTTGGACTTGTTACTGAATTAATCACAGATACATCATCAGATAATAAAACATCGGAATAGGCTAAAATATCTTTTCCTTTATTATTGGATGAAGTATTGCCTGCAAAAGAATTTTGGTCAATATAAAAATCAGAACTTCCGTTGCCAACTTCAGCGCAAATAGCACCACCTCCGCCATTCGTATTTGTTCCTAATGATTTATTGTTTATGAAATAATTATTCGTAATAGAAGTGTACACATCATTCAGATAAATAGCTCCACCATAACTTGTTGCTGTAGTTACTCGATTTGAATCAAATACAGTATTGCTGATAGTTAATGTAACAAAATTTGCAGCATTTCCAGCAGCTGCAATTGCACCGCCTTTATCTTGTGCATAATTGTTTTTAAAGATAGAGTTTATAATGGTCAGTGAAGAACCTTCTATTAAGTCAATCGCACCACCATCGTCCTGAACATTTATATCTGCTTTATTACTTTTAAAAAGCGTATTGTTAATAGATACTAAAGATTTTCCTTGTATAGAGATTGCACCTCCATTAGCGGAACTAGCTTGATTTCCGGCAAAGTTACAGTTATCAAAAGCAACATGAGCACCATTTAGAATTTGTATTGCCCCTCCAGCAGTCGTTCGTAAATTACAACTGAATGAGCTACCGTTTATTGCTAAATGATTTGAATTAGGAAGTGCAGCTCCTGTGATATATAATGCACTTACTCCTCCTGAAGAAATATTATTATAGAAATTACAGTTTGAAATAGTTCCTGTGCCAGAGCTTCCCAAATTAACTTGCACCGCATCACCATGCCAGTCGCAATGGTCAAATGAACAATTATTAATTACCCAATCTTGAATATCCGGATTTACTTGAACTGCGCCTGCACCCGTTGCTGTATAACCTTTAAATGTCAGACCATCTAATAGAGAATTATTGCCTGCCATGGTTGTAAATGCAATAAAATTATTATTGGCAGAATTATCAATTACAGCACCATTTCCAAATACTTTCATATTTTCTAACAAAGGAAATCCGCCGGAGGCATCACCCCAATCACTGCTTAATCCATTCTGTCCTCCTGGATAATACGTTCCTTTAATAAATGTAATTGTATCTCTGTTATTTGCTACAGCGTAATCATAGGCACCTTTCCATGTTGCAAATGCAGTAGAAGCTCCATTTCCTGAAGCTTGCGCATCAATCTGAGCCGGACTCAATCCATTTGTAAAGCATTCCATTGGTGAAATTGTTACCCCGTTTATTGTATTAGGGAATAATGTATCTAATGGCACACATACTATAATTGAATCATTTGTATGCAAAGTATCATAAATAGTATCAGTAGTAATACAATTTGAACTTAAAGTCGTTATGGTTGTTACAATACTATCACATCCGTTTAAAGCTTGATAAGTATTTATAATTCTTCCGGTATCTGCTATTTTACAAGTAGATTTATTTATTACTGTAGTTTTTGTGTCATTTACCGTTAATACTAATGTTGCTGTACTATCGCAACCTGCATTATTGGTGAAATGTTTTG
>CAZPBT010000302.1:0-2826 GCA_964584555.1 uncultured Chitinophagales bacterium | reverse complement strand
CCAATAAATAAATTCAAAAAATTCAAAGCACACAGGTATGAATAAATTTTACACTCCATCACATTTATTATCAAAAACAAGCTTTTCAAAAATGAAAAATTGGAAAATTATTTTGGGAACTATAATTAAGACCTGTTTTCACAAAAACATGAATATTGTTTTATTAATGTTCTCTTTTTTGTGTTATATGACATCCCTATCACAGACAATGCCCTATACATTTACACAAACTAGCGGTACATATACTGCAATTTCTGGTGGAACAGTATGGCAATCTGGAGTAACTGTAACTACAGATGCAGTCTCGGCTGCAATAACTTTGCCTTTTAATTTTACGTTTAATGGGGTGTTATGCGATAGAATATATATATCTAATAATGGTTTTATTACACTTGCAAATGCAACAACCACAACAGCACCAACCGCTGCAACTTATAATCCGATTTCCACAACAACCGGTTATATAGGAGCAATAGCAGGTTATGGTTATAATCTTCAGCAATCTACGGTTGCTACAGCCGCTGCAGAAATTAGGTATCAAACCTTAAATACTACACCGAACCAAGTTTTTGTTGTTCAATTTACGGATATGGCTCGAAGCACAAATCCAACCTCAGAACGACTTACATTTCAAATTAGGTTAAGCGAAACAACTAATAAAATTGATATTATTTATAATACTCCTACAGTTGCTGCTACTTCTATGACAGCAACCAATTTTGGGCAATTAGGGTTAAGAGGTGCTACAAATAGTTCATTTTCTACAAGAATGGTATATGCAACAGCACCATATAATAGTTGGTCTACAACGGGTGCAGCAGCAAATAATGGTGCAACTGCAAGTGTGGCTACAGCTAGTGCAGGTGGCCCAAATGTGATGGCATTTTCAACTACTTATAAACCTACAGCTGGTCAAACTTACAGTTGGACTCCTGTGCAGTCTTCCTTTTTTCAATCATTACCATATACGCAAACATTCGAATCGACTTGGCAAAGTATGGGAGCTACACAAGACCTGCCATCTGCAACAGGAGTGCTTACACTTCCTGGCTGTGGTAATGGATCTGTAAGAGCACACGACGTGACAACTGCAAATTCTGTTTGGTCTACAACAAGTGGAAGTATTGCACCAGGTGCATCTCAAGGGACAAGATGCGCAAGGTTTCATTCGTTTAATTATTCATCTGGATTAAAGGGTTATATGGATTTTTACCTAAACTTTAGTTCAGCAGGTACTAAGCAACTCTCATTTGATTATATCAACCCTACTGGTACAGATGTTTTAAACGTATATCTTTCAACTGATGGTGGATATACGTTTGGAAGTGTGTTAGGAAGTTATGGAGTATCTGCAGCATGGTCTACCAAAAGTATTACTACTTTATCTTCTTCTACTTCATCAACTTGTGTAATTCGTTTTGAATTTATATCAGATTTTGGAAATGATGATATTGGAATTGACAATATAAATGTTTCTGTACCTGTGGTGCAACCAACAATCACATTTAATTCCATCACACCATCTACAACACAATGTACAGCTACCGCACGTACTGTATCTGTTGATGTTACCACTCCAAGTGGTACAGTATCTGGTGTAACCATTACTTATAATAATGGATCTGCAACAGGTCCGGTGGCTATGACAAATACAACAGGCAATACTTGGACATATACAATACCTGCAGCATCTCCTACAAATACGAATGTAAGCTGGAGTGTAACAGCAACCAATTCATTGGGAGGTACCAAATCGTACACAGGCACTTCTTATCAAGATGACCCGAATTTTGGTATTACAGGTACAGGTACAGCTTCAGTATCACCTGTGTGTGCAGGAGGAGCTACGAGTTTAAGTGCTGTATTTTCTAAAAGTGGTACTGCTACTATTGGTACAGGAACAACTACAAATAGTACATCTTCTTCAGTAAGTGCATGGTTTGGAACATGGTTTGGAAATGGACATGCACAAATATTAATTTTGGGAACAGAATTGACAAGTGCTGGCTTAACAGCAGGCAATCTTACTGGATTAAATATTTCAATCTCATCAACAGGTTCACCAACTACTCTAAATAATTATACTTTAAAAATTGGCTCTACATCAGCAACAGCCATAACAACCTTTCAGACGCCAACATTTACTACAGTTTGGGGCCCTACTAATTACACACCATCAACAACAGGGAATAATTTTACTTTTACTACACCGTTTAATTGGGATGGTTCGTCTAATATTATTATTGATTATTGTTATGCTAACAGTGTGACCGGATCAAGTAGTGCAGTAAACACATATACCACTACTGCATTCTCATCTTTTGTAAATTATAATGCAGATGGTACTGGTGGAGCAGGGGCATGTGGCACAACAACTGTTAGTAATACCTCATCTAATCGTCCTAATTTTGTATTGGTTGGTAACAAAGTCCAAACCGCATCTGCCTATTCTTGGAGCGATGGTACTTCTACTGTCGGTTCTACTAATCCATTATCAGTAAGCCCAACAACTAATACTACTTATACATGTACTGCAACCATAAATAGTTGCCCTGTTGTATCAAATAGTGTACCAGTAACGGTTACTACTGTTTCAGCACCAACAGCCGATGTAAGTTCTTCAACACAATGTGGTTCCGCTATTCCAACTGTATCAGTATCTGGCACTGCTGCAAATATGAGATGGTATAGCGCATCCAGTGGTGGCACACTTTTACAAACTGGTGGTTTAACATATAGCACAGCAATTTCAACTACTACTACATTTTATGTAGCTCAAGTTTCCGGCTCTTGTGAGAGTCAAACGCGAACTCCGTTGACGGTTAC
>CAZPBT010000301.1:0-2830 GCA_964584555.1 uncultured Chitinophagales bacterium | reverse complement strand
GTACACGTCTGGGGGGCGTGTGGTCGCAGGTTCAAATCCTGTCATCCCGACTAACTTGGATTTTTTTGACTAAAATTTTACAGTTATCTTTTTGTGTCTGCTACTTCAGTCTTATTAAAAATAATTGTGATTTACAGCTTAATTTTCCATCTCACTTTTTCAAAGTTTTGTATCGTATCATCTGCAATTTTATGCCCCTCGCTTTCCAATAATTCCTGCATGAGTGTCGGTGTTTCAAAATGGTTTTTGCCTGTGAGCATGCCGTTGCGGTTAACTACACGATGGGCAGGTACATCAAATAAATTATGCGCATTATTCATCGCATAGCCTACCGTGCGGGCTCCGGCACGCGTACCCAAATATTGAGCAATATCCCCATAAGTACTCACCTTGCCTTTCGGAATTTTACGTACTATAGCATATACCTGTTCGTAGAAATCTGACATGTTCAAAATTTAACCGGTTAAAGATATTAAAGTAGGAGGAAATTGTATGAATTGATTAAGATGTACCTATAGCACAGTTTGTATATAATTTTTACCACACGGGTGTATAGATTTTTTTAGGATTTAATATTAACCATAGCTCGGGATAAGCGTTTCAATTAAAAAATAGTGTAATCGCCAGAAGCGATACTATGTTTTTGTTTGACGATCTAAACTGATTTCGACTAAACAACTTATTTGCTATTATAAATACTATGCTTCTATGTGGTTTAAACCGCACAACGGATTAAGTTGCATCTTTTAAAACAAAAAGGCCACCCATTAGGGCAGCCTTTATCATTGAGATTAAAAATACTATTCCGCTTTATCAAGCATTGTTTCTTTTTTTCTCACTTGTTTGAGCAGTTCTAGTCCCAGTAATCCGTTTATAGAGCCATTGCCGCCGTCATTGCCCGAAATCAAAACTTCAGGTATGATTTTGATGTGGTTCGTACCAATGGCTTCTGTTACTTTGAGCTGAGTAAAGTTATCGCCCCCCATCGCTTCCACAGCTAATTTATAAGCTTCTGCTGATGATTTACCTATTGCCAATATTTTTTCTGCTTCGGCATTACCTGTTTGACTAATTCGTTCTGCATCGGCATCAGCCATCAATTTTACTTTTTCAGACTCTGCATTGGCAAGCATTTTCACTTTTTCCGCTTCCGCATTGGCAAGCACTTTAAGTCTTTCTGCATCAGCATTGGCTTGTAGTTTCACACTATTGGCCTCACCTTGTGCCTTTTTCACTGCGGCATCCGCTATGCGCTCAGAAATCAATACTCCCTGGTCAGCTTTTACAATTTCTTTTTGGATATCTGCAATCGCAGTTTCTTTCTCTAAAGCCTGACGTGTTTCTTGTGCCATTTTTTGTGTATCGTAGGTGATTTTTTGTTCTTCGGCAAGCTTTCTGTCTGTCAGGGTTTTCATCAGCGATTCCGGCGGTACGATGTCTCCGATAAGCGTATCTACTCCATACACATTATATTCTTCCAATACCCTGCCGATATGTTGTTTGGCAGAATCCTGTCTTTCTTTTCTCGAACTCAGAAACGAAATTACATCAGAGCCTTGAGCGGAGTTACGGAAATAGTTACCGATAGTAGGCTCTAAAACCTGACTAACCAGATTATTCATATTTCCGAATCGGGCAATCACCTTGGGAGCTTCTGTAGTAGGAATATGAATGATTTGTGAAACATCCAGGTTAAAAGGGAAGCCATCTTTTGAGCGCACGGTAATCGTTGACAGATGTTTGTCTAACTGGTGGGATTCGGTGCGTGCTGAAGCCCAGTTTAAAACCAGGTTGGTGGTCGGTACCATTTCCACACGCATGATGTATTTGTTCACCGGGTATTTTCCGGGACCGAGCGGTTCACTCCAGACTCCTTTAAACCCTTTGGCAACGATATTGCCGTGTAAGAATTCTTTTCCGCTCAAGTCTTCGCCTTCAGTTCCAACAAATGAGATAACAACGCCTACATGTCCGATTGGAATCTCCGTCATATAGGTTTGTTCTACTTTTACAAACCAGGGATTGAGGTAATAAGACCCGGCAAGAATAACTTGTTGTTGCAATCCTTTGTTGCCGCCGGCATTCAGGAAAGCGTCTGCATCCTGAAAGTTATTATGACCTTCAATGATTTTTCCGGCAATATTGCCTTCGTCTATGGCAGCCCCATCCAGTGTAGTAATGATGCCCACCATATTTTCAGAAATTTGGGTGAGTTCTGTAATTTCTACATCGAAGAGAAAGGTATTGATACGATATGTACCGGCTGTAATGATTGCAGACTGGCGACCTTTCCGACCTCCGTTTTTCAGGAAGCCTTCAGCATCCTGAAATGAGTCGCAAGCAACTTTGCGGGCTAAAATTCTTCCTGTTTCCAACTCGATACCGTCTTTAGCCAAAACCAATCCCAGCCTGCCTGTAGGTATAATGGTTAAATCTTGCAAGACAATTTCGTATTGCCAAAACCACATCCAGAAGTAGATGCCGGGTGTAAGTGTTTTTGCTTGAAAACCGGCTTCTCCGTTGGTGGCGATAATTCGTCCTTCTGAAAGCTGCTTATGTTCGCCAAAGAGCACAAATTTTTTAGTAACCAGCCCGATTTTGTCTTCCGGCACGATGACAATACCAAATAAGCGAAACACGGCTCTGTAAAAGATGGCGATAAGTAAGAGTACGACAATAGGGATAATGATAGTTAAGATAGTTGTGATTTCCATAAAATGTGTTTTAATTTTTTAATTTGCATATACGAAGTACTTCCTACTAATAAATGCAGAATATTTAAAAAAAGTTCCGCATACTCAAAAAATATTTTTTGGTGAGACTAAAAATC
>CAZPBT010000300.1:0-2837 GCA_964584555.1 uncultured Chitinophagales bacterium | reverse complement strand
AAAATTATATCTTCAAAAATGCGCTTAGTATCTTCGTCATTTGTTCGGTTTCTACCAAAAAGCCATCATGCCCATAGGCAGATTCCATTTCTACAAATAGGCTGTGTGGTATCAGTTTTGCCAATAGTTGTTGTTCTGAAAGCGGGTACAGAATATCCGAGGTAATTCCCAAAACGAGCGTATTGCATTTTATATGTTGCAACACTTCTTTGGCATCGCCCCTGCCTCTGGTAATGTTGTGACTGTCCATCGCCTTGGAGAGCGTGAAATAAGAATAAGCATTGAAGCGTTTTACTAATTTCTCACCCTGATACTGCTGATACGAACTAGCTTTGTAGTTTTCGAGCTTGGTATTGTCATCGTCTTTTTGGGTTTTGCCGTACGCATTATAATTGCGGTAAGAAAGTAATCCGATACTTCGTGCAGCACGCATACCATTTGCCCCCGCATCATCGCTGTCTTGGCCAAAAGTCTGGTCGGCTGCTATGGCCATGCGCTGCGATTCGTTAAAGGCAATACCCCAAGGAGAATGTTGTATATTGGTAGCACCCAGCAAAATATTGTCGAATACATCCGGTTCTTCAATGGCAAATTCTATCAACTGCTGTCCGCCCATTGAAAAACCACAGGCAAAAAATATTTTTTCTATTTCCAAATACTTGCGCAAGATGATCAGCGATTGTACAATATCGCGGGTGGTAATGTTAGGAAAATCGCCGTAATATTTCTTTTGTGTAAGTGGATTAACAGAAAGTGGTCCCGTAGAGCCATAGCAGGAGCCAAGCATATTGGCACAAACGATAAAATATTTTTCTGGGTCAAATAAATAGCCTTTGCCCACCATACCCGGCCACCATTCCTCGGGATTGGAGTTGGCAGAAAATGCATGACAAATCCAAATGACATTAGACTTGTCAGCATTCAGTTTGCCAAAGGTAGTATAAGCAATTTCTATTTCGGGAAGGGTGATGCCACATTCCAGAGGAAATGGCTGTTCGTATTTTAAAACTCGTGTTTGAGTCATGTTTGTTATGTTTATAATCGAAATAACAAAAATAAAGAATTATGCATGTAAAGCCTGATCAAAATCTGCTTTGATATCATCAATATGTTCAATTCCCACAGAAACACGCACCGAATTTTTTTGCACTCCGGATGCCGCTTGTTCTTCGTCTGTCAATTGCTCATGTGTGGTAGAAGCTGAATGTATAGCCAATGTTTTTGCATCGCCTACATTTGCCAAATGCGAGGTCAGTTTAAGTGCATTGATGAATTTTTTTGCTGCATCATACCCGCCTTTAATATCAAAAGTAAAAACAGAACCAAAACCATTGGTCAAGTATTTTTTTGCTAATTCATGGTAAGGCGAATCAGTTAGGCCTGTATAGGTTACTTTTTCTACTTTTGGGTGTTGTTGCAACCATGTAGCCAATGCTATGGCATTTTGATTATGACGTTCTACACGCAAAGAAAGTGTCTCTAAGCCTTGTAGCAATAAGAAGGAATTAAAAGGTGAGATAGCAGGTCCCCAATCACGCAATCCTTCGACTCGGGCACGGATGATAAATGCAATATTGCCGAATGGACCCGGCGTGCCAAATACGTTCCAGAAATTTAATCCATGATAGCCTTCTGATGGCTCTGTAAATTGAGGATATTTGCCATTGCCCCAATTAAAATTTCCACCATCAACGATTACACCGCCGATTGAAGTGCCATGTCCTCCTATCCATTTTGTGGCAGACTGTACCACGATATGCGCACCATGTTTCAGCGGTTGAAATAAATAACCTGCTGCTCCGAATGTATTGTCAACGATGATGGGCAAATCGTATTTCTCGGATAATTTTTTAAAGGCATCCCAATCAGGTACATTGCCGCGCGGATTTCCGATTGATTCTAAATAAATGGCTTTTGTATTTTCGTCGATTAATCTTTCAAAAGATGCCGGATCATCTCCATCAGCAAAGCGCACTTCTACACCCAAGCGTTTGAACTGTACTTTAAACTGATTATAAGTACCGCCGTATAAGTAAGAAGTGGAAACAAAATTATCTCCTGCTTGCAAAATATTATTGAGTGCAATAAATTGTGCCGACTGTCCGGATGCAGTAGCCAGTGCAGCCACACCTCCTTCTAATGCAGCCACTCTTTTTTCAAAAACATCCGTTGTCGGATTCATCAAACGCGTATAGATATTGCCAAACTCACGCAAGCCAAAAAGGTTGGCTGCATGTTCGGTATCTTTGAACTGATACGAGGTGGTTTGGTAAATGGGCACGGCTCTTGATCCGGTAGTAGGGTCAATTTCTTGTCCGGCGTGGAGTTGAAGTGTTTCAAATTTGTAGTTGCTCATATTTATTTGTTTTAATTGATGAATAAAAAAAATCCTTCCGCTCTGGGAAGGATATATGTTATGCTTATTTTGATTATTGAACAATAATTACCCTTCCGATTTTTTTCGGCAACAACAGCAACATGGCATATTGAAATAAGTAATCATAAAATCAAAGATAGTAAACTATTAAAATGCTCGTTTAAAATTAATGTTATCAATAAACAGGAAGCTAAGTTGATAAAGAAATCTACTAACCTGAGCTCGGGTTAAGAAAAATAAACTTATAAAATAGTTTATTTCTCACTTTTTCCTCCAACTTAACAAAGGAGGAGGAATTTTAAGGAGGTGGTTCTAAAAAAAAATCAACTATTTTTAAATTGAAACACTTATCCCAAATTCAGGTTACTAATAACATTACATCAAAATACCTGCAATGGTAGCTGAAAGGTATGAAGCCAAGGTGCCACACAAAAGTGCTTTCATACCTAATTTAGCTAAG
>CAZPBT010000299.1:0-2865 GCA_964584555.1 uncultured Chitinophagales bacterium | reverse complement strand
CAATCGCTTTGCATTTTCCAGGGCTTCTTTTGGCGGGTTGTTGCCACTCAGCATCACGGCAATTTCATGCAGGCGTTCGTTTGCATTCAGCACTTTTATTTCTGTATAGGTTTTTTCTTTATCGTGTTTTTTATAAACAAATAAATGATTATTGGCTTTGGCGGCTACTTGTGGCAAATGTGTAATCGAAATAACCTGATGCTTATTGCCAAGTGATTTTAACACCATCCCTACTTTTTGTGCAACATCTCCCGAAATGCCGGTATCAATTTCATCAAATATCAAAGTAGGCAAGGTAATGGTATCTGCCACCAAGCTTTTTATAGCCAGCATTAATCTCGACTTCTCGCCTCCGCTGCCTACCGTCTCCAGTGGCTGCGGGGCTATGCCTTTATTTGGAGAAAACCAAAGTTGGTAGCTGTCAATACCGTATTCATTAATTTCATCGTTAATCAACGATTTATTTTTCAATTCAACATAACCATATTCCATCCCCAAATCTTTCAGCAAATTACTGACGGCACTTTCAAATGATTTTACCTTACCTGCCCGGTTTGCCGACACCCGTTGCGCCGTTGCCGATAGTGCTGTTTTATCTTGCTTAAGTTCATTTTCCAAAATGGCTATTTCATCTGTCGAGCCATTAAATTGATTAACACGTTCTTGTAATTCGTGCTGGATATTCAATAATTCAGTTGCCGAAACTACATGGTGTTTGCGCAGTAAATTATTTATCGTGCTTTGTCTTTCTGATAAATACTGTACCCGCTCAGCATTGTATTCGGTTGCCGATTCTATTTGTGTTATTTGCCGCGACATACTTTTCAGATGCTCGTTGATACCCGTTAGCTTATCGTGCATTTCGAGCAATACATCATTGATGTTAGCCAGCTGGGCAATATGCTTATTAGCTTGCAATAAGAGGGATAGTGCTGCCTGCTCGTTGCCGTCAATGAACTGTAAAGCTTGATTAAGCTGTAGTTTTATGGTTTCGGCATGTTGCAGCAAGTTTAATTCACTCTCAATTTGTGCAGCTTCCTCTTCATCAATATTTGCTTCTTTTAATTCTTGTAACTGAAATGAAATAAAATCGAACTCTTTTTGCAACTGGATATTAGTTTCTGTCAGTTTTTTCAAACGGTTTTGTTTTTGCTGAAATTCTGCATAATGTACTTGATATTCTTGTACAACTGCTGTTTGTTTACAGAGCTCATCTAATATCTCACAATAAAAATATTTATCCAGCAAGTTTTGTGTTTCGCCCTGTGCGTGTATATCCACTAATTTTTCTGTCAGCTGTTTTAGAATATCCAGTGTGACCGGAATATCATTGATAAAGGCACGAGATTTCCCGGCAGGATTGATTTCCCGTCGTATTATCGTTTCGTCTTCATAATCCAAATCATATGACTTGAAGAAAGATTTCAGTTTGTATGGCTTTACATAAAAAGAGGCTTCTACGGTACATTTTTCATCCGTATTGCGCAATACTTGCACATCAGCACGTTTACCCAAAATCAAATTCAATGCACCCAGCAATATGGATTTTCCGGCACCTGTTTCGCCGGTAATGATATTCAATCCTTTATCAAATTCGAGCAAAACAGACTCTATTATAGCATAATTTTTTATAGAAAGCGTGCGCAACATACTTGGTAAAAATAAGGAATTATCAAACCAGAGTTGGATAAAATTTCAAAAAATAACAAAGAATAAATTGATGCTTATTTTTTATTTATCTGCTTATATTTCTCCGCATTCGTAGGGTCTATCGAAGATAATAACTGCACCGCAATGGCTTTTTCGCTCATGTCTGCTTTTGAATAAATATTTATCAGCTCAGCGTATTTGGCATCAAAAAAAGAAAGCAAGGGGGTGAGATTCGGATTATCCTGTTGTATTTTTTGCAGCATATTGAGTGACATGGTAATCATACTTCTGCCCACGGCAGCATCCTGATACATGCGATCCAATCCATTCAAATGATAAGCATAAAACGCATCACTCAGGTTTTTATAGCGCGGATTCATCCAGGCATCTACGTATGCATACCTGTTAATGGTACCGGTGGTAAACCCGATAGTAGCATCAAAGGGACTCCAGTTTTTATATCTTGTTTTTTCAGCCTGAGGCACATTATTGCAAACCGTCAATGCCCGCTGGAAGTAAGGCATGCCTCCGTCTTTTCCAAAAGATTCGTAATCGTAAGCCAATATCAAATAGGAATAATAAGCTAAAAGCGAAGTAATCTGTGAGGTAAATCCGTTGTCATTATAATCCAGACTTTGTAAATCAGCATAGGCAAAATCAAAGGTTTTATCCTGTACATTTAATAATAAGGTGTGATAGTTGGAATTAAAAACCGGTCTTTGTGATTGAATAATAGCTGTAGCCTTGTACTCTCCTTCGGAAGGCGTTTCCATGATATTAATCGTAATAGCGCATCTTATCTTTTCAGATTCTTTATAAACGTCATTTGTCCATTTGCGACCATTTACAAAATCCATCATGGCGTTTTCCATATTTTTGAAAACGAGCGGGTCTATATTTTGGTTTTTGGGAGAATTAACGGCAATTACACAATTCAACTCCTGAGCCTGAATCGTTAAACAAGCACCCAAAATCAATAAAAAGGCAATACTTTTTTTCATTTTTTTGTTTTACGCAGCAACAACTCTATTTCTGCCAGTATATCAGCTGCTACTTCTTCTTTATTCTTTAACTCAAATGTACGCAATTTATTGTTTGCCTGGATAATGGTAATTTTATTGGTGTCATATTTGAACCCGGCACCTTTGTCGTTGAGTGAATTCAGGACAATCATATCAAAATTCTTCTTTTTTATTTTGGCTTTAGCGTGTTCTT
>CAZPBT010000298.1:0-2875 GCA_964584555.1 uncultured Chitinophagales bacterium | reverse complement strand
AAATTTATAAAAAGATTTGCATGAAAGCTGTTGAGCTTGGCGGTACAATCTCCGCTGAACATGGCATTGGTAAGCTAAAAACTGAATATCTCATCTTACTGTATGGCGAAGGAAATATCAGAAAAATGATTGAGGTGAAAAAAAATCTTGATCCGAATTTAATTCTGGGGATTGGAAATATTTTTAAGGTGTCTTGATAAAACCTCCGCAGTTTTAGAAACCTCGGAGGTTTTTATGATTTAATCTTTTAGGCAACGAATACAATATCCATATCGTTTCCAGCTTTGGTATGTCCCAATAACATTTCCATAGTAGCTTAAAGTCATATATATAGCTGTTGGTTCAATGTATTCTGTAGAACTCCAAAAATATGCAAACATAGCTAAATGGTGATAATGGCCATCCTCATTTAGTCCTGCCAACAAAGCGGAAAAACCGCTCGCATTTGAACCAGCTCCATTATTAAATCCTTGTCCAATTGCTTTCAGTGCATTACCATCATCACTTACTATCACTCTCAAAGTCTGAAATTCTTCAAATGTTGGTATGTGCCATCCAGCTGGGCAAATACCTTGCACACTTGGAGTTGTTACATATTGCATTGCTTCGTTCCATTGGTAAAATCCCCCATGTTGATCGCAATTTGCATCACTATCATTGAAACAATACTTTTCTATCACACTATTGTTGCTTGCATTTTGAATTCCATTTATTCTTGTTCCAACATCAAGATTTTCTTTCAGCCAACATTGACTTCCAATTTTAACCGTGTTATATAGTTTTCCAGCATATAAAATCGTGGGAGTTTCGGGACAAAATCTCTCAATTATCAAGTTTCCTAAATCGAGAAGATTACCGGTTAAGTTTGGAAGATTTGTAAATATCTTTTTCCCAATTATCGGACTTGTTGCCACTAAACTATCGAGGGTAAAATCTATACAATAAAAATTATTGTGGCTTTCAAACTGTTGAATATTTGAAATACCATTAATCACGGACAAATGCTGGTCTCCATAAATCAGCATTAGCTTTCTCACAATAACATATTTGTTACTAATTTTTATTCTTAAAAAATATACGCCATTAGGTAACCCATTCAGCTCTATATCAATAAAATTAGTACCGACATCAAATGATTTTTCAATTACGTCTGTTACGAGTTGCCCTAGTAAATTAAAGGTTTCAATTGTCACTTGTTCACTTCTTGGCAAAGTGATACCAATTCTTGTTTTAGGGTTAAATGGATTGGGGAAGTTGTTTGTGATAGCATAACCAGCGGGTAATTGCTCGTCTTCTACTTGTGCAATGGTAAAGTTAAATATCCCATCGGGAGATGTTATTGCAGTGTAAATGTTGAAACCAATATAAAGGTTTAAGTTAATACTTGCTAACCCAGCTTGATCTTCATCAACAATTTTACCTCGAATTATTTGAGATGATATTTTACCAGAAAGGGTAAAGATTATTGTCGCTAGAATGATAAGAAAATTTTTCATAATAGCTCCAAAAGAATTATTAATATTTATTTAATTACAAAAAAAATTTGAGATAGTATTCTAAAATTTCACTTTTTTGTAAGTAGTTCCATCTTTCGAGTCTTTCAACTCTATTCCGAGTTTGTTCAGTCCGTCTCTAATTTTATCAGATAAAGAAAAGTTTTTTTCTTTTCTTGCTTCGTTTCTTAAACTGATTAGGAGTTCAATTAATTCCTTCTCAACAGAACTTCCTTGAGTATCAGATTTCTCTAAGTCAACTATTCCCAAAACACCTTGCGCAGTTTTGGTTAGAAACTTTTTCACACTTAAATAAAACTCTGGCTGTAGCTTTTCATTCTCTGCTATAATTTTATTTACATCCCTTACAAAGTCAAACAGCACAGCAACAGCTTGAGGAGTGTTTAAATCATCATCCATCGCCGACTCAAAATCTTTGTAATACTTCTCAAAATCAAAATTGGGATTTACACCCTCTCCCTTGGGGAGAGGGACGGGGCGAGGGCTTAACTCAACATCTATCTTTTCAACGAGATTTTTAAACTTCTCTAAACCCTTTTGCGCAGACTCAAGCAGTTCATCGCTAAACTCTAAAGGTCCGCGGTAATGAGTTTGGCTAAACAACAGCCGTATTGACTCTGCTGAATAAAGCTTTAGTACATCCCTCGCAGTGAAAAAATTACCAAGCGATTTTGACATCTTCTCGTTGTTAATATTCAAAAAGCCGAAGTGAATCCAGTAATTAACAAACTTTTTCCCATTAGCAGATTCACTCTGTGCAATTTCATTTTCATGATGGGGAAAAATTAAATCATTTCCGCCTGCATGAATGTCAAATGTTTCACCGAGATGTTTACAGCTCATTGCAGAGCATTCGATATGCCAGCCGGGTCTGCCTTTGCCCCAAGGACTTTCCCAAAAAGGTTCGCCTTCTTTTGCTTTTTTCCAGAGTGCAAAGTCAAGCGGATTTTTCTTCTCCTCATTTACATCAACTCTTGCACCTGCCTCAAGCTCATCTAATTTCTTGCCGCTGAGTTTTCCATAATCATGAAATTTCGACACATCGTAAAAAACATTTCCGCTAACATTGTAAGCAAAATTATTTTTTACAAGTTGATCTATGAAGTCAACTATTTCGTAAACATGTTCGGTCGCTTTGGGATAAACATCTGCTCGCATAACTTTTAACTTTTCAATGTCATCAAAAAAAGCTTTGGTGTACTTTTCGGCAACCAGCTTAGCATCAATTTTTTCTTCAATAGATTTCTTGATTATCCTGTCATCTATATCCGTCAGATTCATTACGTATTTAACTTTGTAACCCTTGTACTCAAGATACCTTCTCAGCACATCAGCCATTATGAATGAACGGGCATTACCTA
>CAZPBT010000297.1:0-2879 GCA_964584555.1 uncultured Chitinophagales bacterium | reverse complement strand
TTATCGCTTTGGCTAATTCTTTTACTGTGTTTCCGGCGTGAAGATTTTTACTTTTTATCAATTCATCTGCAATGATTAATGAAATTAAAGGTTTATCGTTTATAATTGAAACAGCTAAAAAATAGAAATCATCGAACTCTGCTTTTAAATCAAACTGGATTTTTTTCAGTCCTTCAGCATTCACACCGTCAATTTTTTCTATCAGCACATTTACATCATTTTGGTTACGCACTTTAGTACGCAAACTTTGTTTAATGCTTTCTACTTTCTCGCCCTGATACTTTTCAATTTCTTTTTTCAACGATGCATTATTTTCCGTTAAAGACTGAATGGCTTTTATACTGTCTTTCGGATTTTTTAATTCCTGCTGTATCGTTTTCAGCTCGTTTATTTTTGCCTGCACATAATCAAATGCAGCCTCCCCGCAAACAGCCTCCACACGACGAACACCTGCGGCAATAGCACTTTCACCCGTAATCTTAAACAAACCTAATTCACCGGTTCTGCCCACATGCGTACCTCCGCAAAGCTCCACAGAATAATTTTCATCCATGACCACCACACGCACCGTGTCGCCGTATTTTTCTCCGAATAAGGCCATTGCACCTAGTTTCAGGGCATCTTCTTTCGGCATTTCTTTTATTACTACCGGAATATCTTCCCGTATTTTTTCATTGACTAATTGTTCCACTTTTGCAATTTCTTCTTCGCTCATTTTCTGGAAATGCGAAAAGTCGAAACGCAAATACTCGCTGTTGTTTAATGAACCCTTTTGTGCCACATGCGTACCCAAAACTTGCCGCAAAGCGGCATGCATCAAATGGGTAACTGAATGATGTATCGTCGTTTTCTTTCTGATATCAGGATTTACTTTTGCCAACACTTCACCTTGTAAATCTTCGGGAATAGCATCACTGAAATGGACAATCAGATTATTCTCTTTTTTCGTATCGGTAATGGGCAACAGCGTAATATCCGTAGGATTGTCAGGATGAACGAACTCCAATACCCCCACATCCCCTACTTGTCCGCCACTTTCTGCATAAAAGGGTGTTTGCTCCAATACGATTTGATATTGCTCTTTATCTTTGTTCTTTATTTTGCGATATTTTAAAACCTTTGATTTTACGCTTAATGAATCATAACCAATAAATTTAGACTCGCCTTCTGCTAATGTTATCCAGTCATCAACATTTAGTTCGGTTGCCGCACGACTGCGTTCTTTTTGTTTCTGCAGTTCTTCATTAAATTCGGTTTCATCTACGGTAAAACCATTTTCCGTAGCAATCAGATTCGTTAAGTCAATCGGGAAGCCATACGTATCCAACAACTCGAAAGCCGACTTACCACTTATTATTTTTCCATTCGTTTCTTTCAATATAATATCAATGCGTTTAAGTCCATTTTCTAAGGTTCTCAAAAACGAATTTTCTTCTTCTAAAATTACTTTCGCCACGAAATCCTGCTGTGCTTTCAACTCCGGGAAAACATTTTCAAATTGTGTAGCCAATACTGGAACTAACAAATGCAAAAGCGGTTCTTTTCTGTTTAAGTAAGAAAAATAATAACGCACTGCCCGGCGCAAAATGCGGCGTATCACATAGCCTGCTGACGTATTGCTCGGCAATTGTCCGTCTGCAATAGTAAAAGCAACTGCGCGGATATGATCGGCCAAAACTCGAAATGCAATAGCTTGTTTAGCCTCCTCTTTTTCTCCTCCATAGGAGGAGATTGAGTTGTCATATTTTACATGCGTAATTTTTTCAATCTCCTTTATAGTACCCGAAAATACATCCGTGTCATAGTTGGAAGTTTTTCCTTGTATCACCCGCACCAAACGCTCGAAGCCCATACCTGTGTCCACGTGTTTGGCTGGCAAAAGTTCTAATGAGGTATCTTTTTTTCTGTTGAACTGAATGAATACATTATTCCAAATCTCAATCACTTGCGGATGGTCATTATTCACCAACGTTTTTCCATCTACATTTGCCCGTTCTTCATCCGTTCGGCAATCGACATGTATTTCGGTACACGGACCACAAGGACCGGTATCACCCATTTCCCAGAAATTATCTTTTTTATTGCCGAGTAAAATACGGTCTTCCGCTATCCACTTTTTCCATTCGTTGTAGGCTTCTTCGTCACGAGGGATATTTTCATCCGCATTGCCTTCAAAAATTGTAACATACAAGCGGTCTTTATCCAATTTCAACACGTCCGTCAAAAACTCCCAACTCCAGGCTATAGCTTCTTTTTTGAAATAACCAGCACTTGGATTTGCAGGGTCTCCAAAGCTCCAGTTGCCTAACATCTCAAACATCGTATGATGATAAGTGTCTACACCTACTTCTTCCAAATCATTATGTTTTCCGGAAACACGCAGACATTTTTGCGTATCGGCAATTCGGGCAGATTTGGGCTTGCCGATGCCTAAAAAATAATCTTTAAACGGTGCCATTCCCGAATTGATAAACATGAGCGTAGGATCATTTTTAACCACTATGGGAGCAGAAGGCACTATTAGATGGCCTTTGCTTTTAAAAAAATCGAGAAAAGCCTGTCGGATGTCGTTAGCGGAAAGCGTATTTTTCATGGTGCGAAGATAATAATTCCTTTTGCAAGTAGTATTGTTACTATAAGCAGAATCAAGCACCAATTGCAAAAATAACATATTGGTTTTCAATAGTTTTGATTTGCATGGAAATGAAAAAGAGAAGAATAAAAGAAAATAAAAGTTTAGCCTCTTAGTAAAGAAAAAAATTATGAATATGTTGATAAAAACGGCAAAGCTAAATTTTTTGTGGTAAAAGCTGGAGATTTCCGAAGGTAGTATAAAATAAACTGTGTAAACAGGAAGTGTTGAGTTTAGGGAATAGCTG
>CAZPBT010000296.1:0-2917 GCA_964584555.1 uncultured Chitinophagales bacterium | reverse complement strand
CTCAAAAAATTAATACCCCGCAAAAAAGCAAGTACAGTTGCAAATGAAGATGCATCTGCAGCTGACAATGCAGTTATAGATGAGTACTAAGGGCAAACACCATGAGGAGGCGGGCAAACTTTATACGTGCTTTTGCAAGTAAGCGTTGGATTCCCACTTTTTTGTACAAATATATTTACAAAGGGTCTTCCCATTTTTTTGTCAATAGTCATAGTAGGATCGTCCTTAATATTAGCTGTTACTATCTCCGCTGCAATATCTTTATCTACAATTTGAGAGAGGCTAAAATAAACAGCATCAGATTTTGAAATCTCAACGTATGCATTGAGCGATGCTAAATCTAAAGCAGAAAGTCTAATACCCCGAATGTTCTTTTTTTGAGGGTCATCCTTAACGAGATTTTTACTGAATGCTAACACGCATGAGTATGCCCTCCTGTCGGTACTTGTAAGTGTTTTAAATAGTGTAGATTGTAGCTCCGTCAAACTATAAACCGGTTTACTGTATTTATATAATTTCCATCCCAAAAAAAGCCACATAGAACTGCCAGCACGGCGGTAATTGCGTTCTTCATAATATTTGTTATAATTATGAATAAAAAACTATTTACATGATCCACCAGGTGGTGGGCATAATTTTCCCACTTCAATCTTAGAAGTAGTTGCTTTAGTGAAATCAGCCCGAGATTCAGGTAAATTAGTAACGAGGTAAATAATTTCATCTATAGACTCACGCCAAACCTTATCATTTTTGTGGTTGGCTATTGAAGCGTGTCTGTCAAAATAATAATTAGTTCTTTCCGGATACCGTTCAGTTGAAAAATAATAAAAAACCACAGTATCTTGTTTCTGGGATAGGGCATAGTCATAAATATATTTCAGCATATCTGTTTCCATTATTAATTTTGTTTCTTCATACTTTCTGTCTGTTGTTCGCCTGTTGATTCTATGGCTATATTTTAATTCATTATTATTTTTTATAACATACTCATTGTTTATTTTCCCAGTACTGTCTAAAACGTTAAGGAATGGAGAATTAGAAAATGAATAATCTGTACAAGTAAAAAGATCTTTATTGTTCTTGGTGTCTAACTGTTTTTCTGCCATGTCTTGTTGATTTGGTGCATATAATTTCCATCCCAAAAAGCCACATAAAAGTGCCAGAACGGCGATAATTGCGTTTTTCATAAAAAATGTTTTATTGGTTAAAAATGATTTTCAGATACTAATATACCAAAATTATTTAATACTTACAATATGTAAAGCAAGTTTTCTTTGTAAGATCTTTAGATTTTTTTCCAATTTGTGATGGAGGAAAGGGTATATCTTCTCTAACCCACCATTTAGCATTTTGCAATATTCATCATTTAAAACAAATCAAATATTCTCATTCTTATTAAATTTTGTTAGCAAATAACTCCTCTTTTTATTCCATTCAGAAATCGTAACTTTGTTCGCATCCAAATAAATAACTTGTACTATGAGCAAAGTAGAAATAAAAGTTCCAGCTGTAGGAGAAAGTGTAAATGAAGTAACACTTGCCGCATGGCTGGTGAAAGAAGGCGATTTTGTGAAGTTAGATCAGCCACTTGCTGAGTTTGAATCGGATAAGGCTACTTTCGAGCTTCCGGCGGAAGTGGCAGGCACTATTACCTTTAATGCCCAAGAAGGTGATGATATTAAAATTGGCGGTGTAGTAGCGTTTATAGATACGGATGGAACTCAGACCACAGACCACAGACCACAGACCACAGTTCTCATTCAGGAAAAACATGCTGAAAATAGTGAAACAGTGAACAGTGAACTGTCATCCGAAAACCAACAAGAAAACTATGCAGCAGGAACGCCATCTCCGGCAGCAAAAAAAATATTAGACGAAAAAGGAATAGAAGCTTCTGAAGTGTCGGGTACAGGCAAAGACGGCAGAATTACCAAAGAAGATGCGGAAAAAGTTGAAAAGCCAATAGTTGACAGTCGACAGTCGACAGAAAATACCTCAACTGAAGTAACCGAAACTATCGACAGACAAACATCGAATAATAGCTTCTCTCGCAATGAACGAATCGAGAAACTTTCACGGATGCGCAAAACAATTTCACGTCGCTTGGTGGCGGTGAAGAATGAAACGGCTATGCTCACTACTTTTAATGAAGTAGATATGACCCGCATTCATCAAATCAGAGAGCTGTATAAAAAGCCATTCGAAGAAAAGAATGGTATTGGTTTGGGTTTTATGTCGTTCTTTACAAAAGCCTGTGCACTTGCATTGCAAAAATTCCCGGCTATCAATGCCTATATCGACGATGAAAATATTACCTATCACGAGTATTGCGATATTTCAATAGCCGTATCTACACCCAAAGGTTTGGTAGTTCCGGTGATACGCAATGCCGAAAGTTTATCTTTTGCCGGTATTGAGAAAGAAGTAAAACGCCTTGCTTTGCTCGGCAGAGATGGTGCACTCAGCATGCAAGATATGGAAGGCGGTACTTTTACCATTACCAATGGCGGCGTATTCGGCTCCTTGATGAGTACACCCATAATCAACCAGCCGCAGAGTGCCATTTTGGGGATGCATAAAATACAAGACCGCCCTATGGCAATAAATGGCAAAGTAGAAATCAGACCGATGATGTATTTGGCATTGAGCTATGATCATCGTATTGTGGACGGCAAAGAAAGTGTCGGGTTTTTAGTCATGGTAAAAGACCTTTTAGAAAATCCGGAAAAAATGCTCTATGGCAGCGATCCTGTGAAAGTTTTGTTGGAGCTATAAATAGGTCGTAACTAAAGCCTGTGTAGAGAATAATGCTCCCTAATGTAACCTGAGTGGGTTAAGAAAAATAAGAGGATAAAATAGTTGATTTCTCACATTTTCCTCCAACTTTACAAGGAGGAGGAATTAAAGGGGAGGTTCT
>CAZPBT010000295.1:0-2962 GCA_964584555.1 uncultured Chitinophagales bacterium | reverse complement strand
TGGTATTGCTGCATCTGCGTCCGATATCACTCACTAAAGAAAATATTACCGACTCGGCCATCCGGCGCATTATTTTTGAAGCCGGCGATGATTTGGAAAGTCTGCTTATATTATGCGAAGCAGACATCACCTCAAAGAATGAAAGCAAAGTAAAACGATATAAAGAGAATCTGAAATTAGTGCAACAGCGCATCAAAGAAGTAGAAGAACGCGATCACATCCGCAACTGGCAGCCACCCATCACCGGTGATATTATTATGCAAACATTCGCAATAAAGCCCTCAAGAGAAGTGGGCGTAATTAAAGACAGTATAAAAGATGCTATTTTGGATGGCATTATTCCAAACAATTATGACTCGGCATTCCAGCTCATGCTGCAAAAAGGAAACGAACTGGGTTTGACTGTTTTTAGAGGATAGTTTCCCGAATCATTAATTCAAAAAAAATCGGATTAAAGCAATTGCACAACAATAAACATATCATCATCATCGGAGGGCCTACTGCTGTAGGCAAAACTGTATTAGCTATTGATTTGGCAAAAGCTTATAATACAGAAATTATTTCAGCAGATTCCCGACAGATTTATAAGGAATTAGCAATCGGTGTGGCACGTCCGGCTCAGGATGAATTAGCACTTGTTTCCCATCATTGTATTGCCCATAAATCTATCCATGATTATTATTCATCAGGAGAATTTGAAAAAGAAGCATTGCAAATTTTGTCAGAACAGTTTCAACAAAAAGATACAGTTGTTGTTTGTGGCGGCAGTGGATTTTATATTCAGGCACTTTGTGACGGTATGGACGAAATGCCCGAAGTAGATGAACAAATCCGTTTGCAATTAAATCAGCAATTCCAGGATGAAGGAATAGTACCGTTGCAACAGTTATTACAACAACTAGATGAAACAACCTATCATGCTATTGATCTGTTTAATACGCAAAGAGTAATAAGGGCATTAGAAGTCTGCTTGTCATCAGGCAAAAAATTTTCATCATTCAAACAAAACAAGAAAATACAAAGACCTTTTGGCAGTATAAAAATTGCGCTTAATTTACCCAAAGAAAAATTGCACGAACAAATTAATAAACGAGTAGATAGGATGATGGAAAACGGCTTGCTGGAGGAAGCAAAATCAGTATATCCTTATGCTCACATAAATGCACTGCGTACTGTAGGCTATCAGGAATTATTTGATTATTTATCCGGAAAAACAAGCTTAAATGAAGCGGTAGAACTTATTAAACTGCATACCCGACAGTTTGCCAAACGGCAGTTAACCTGGTTCAGAAGAGATAAAGATTTTGTTTGGTTTGCTCCGGATGAAGGTGATAAAATGGAAGCTTACATCCAACAGCAATTAAACCGCTAATACCGTTTTATTTTCCCGTTTGAATTCTTTAAAATAAAAGTAACTTGACACGATTGCTGCGATAAGCAAATAACCAAATATAAACCAACTGCCTGAAGAAATATAGGCATTTATACCAAACCAATCACCTGTATTTAATATGATGTATGCGCCAATAAAAAAGCGCAACCATTCTGCCATTAAACCAATGCTGCTTTTGTCCATTAATGATGTGAAGGCAAATATGGACAAGAGAATAAATAAACCATTTTGCATGACTAAGTTCATCGGCAATTTCCCAAACTGAGTAAATAAATAAATCAGCAAAAAGAAGACAAAGACTAACTGAATATTCGACCACACTTTAAATGCGGTAGAATATACGGGATTATACTTTTGCAGTTCGTTCATATTTTTGATATAAAAAACAGGATATTTTTCGGCAACATCAGCCGGACGCCAACCGGTGGGCATAAACCAAACTGCAATTTTATCTTTGATGGATTTTGTTCGTACCGTATCAGTTATCAATAACCAGAGATGGCGCAGATTTATTAAAAACGGATTCCATGTGCGAACAGGGCGACGAACGCCGTAAACCGGAGGAATTTCATCCAGCTCAACCTGAAATGTGCCGAAGAGTTTATCCCAGATGATGAATATCTGACTGAAATTTTTGTCCATATAAATATCATTCATGGCGTGATGCACACGATGATGTGAGGGGGTAACCAACACATACTCCAAAAACCCCATTTTACCGATATAACGGGTATGATACCAAAACTGCATAAACAAATGAACGGGAGCAATAATGGCATAAATCTCAAACGGAACGCCAAAAAACGCCATTAGTATCCCCTGAAAAAAGATATTCGGCAGATTGGTAAATACGGAAAATTGCTGGCGCAAGGCACATGGCAGGTTATACTCTTCGCTGCTGTGATGTACAATATGCAAGTTCCAGAAATAATTGATGGTATGCGTAAAACGATGATACCAATAACCTCCGAAATCCATGATGACAAAGGCAAGAATGGCCATTAGTACCGGATGTTTATCACCATGAAAAAGCGCAATTTTACTCAATAAAAACGGGTAAGAAATCACGACTATGGTAAGCCCCAAAGTATCTTTCAGAATATTGGTCATCCCTGAACTAAGACTCGAGATAATGTCCATATTATTAAGTTGGTCCTTGCGAATAATTGCTCCATAAATAATCTCTATTAAAATCAACACCAAAAAGCAAGGAATTGCAATCAATAGTGCCTGACCATATTTTTCCATATCAAAGTATTTTTTTACAAAAATACAACCAAAATAAACTTACTAAGATTAACTAAAGACAACTAATTTTCAACCTAAAGATAAGTGAAGTAATTGCCACCTACGAGGTGCTAAAAATGCTAACTTATTGAAAATAATAGAATTAGTATTCTAAATAGAGGATAAAATAAAAAATATTGTAAACAGGTATTGCGTTTTTGGAATAATATTATTATATTTGTAGAAATAAAAAAAACATGAATACACTATCCCTCCCCCACACACACAGTACCAAAATTAATAGATGCTTGGCAGAATGTTTTGTGTATTAAATGTATAAGT
>CAZPBT010000294.1:0-3052 GCA_964584555.1 uncultured Chitinophagales bacterium | reverse complement strand
CCGAACTCAGAATAACATATCGACAATTTCATTTGATAATTTCGGATGCTTTTTCTTGCTTTGTTAATTGCAAGCCGTTCTCGGTTTTGTCTTTACACCTTAATGTATGTACTTTAATTCATTTTAAAACTAACAGGTATCGTGTATTCTATTTCAACATTTTGGTCTTTTAATTTTGCCGGAGCCCACTCAGTCAAATAATTTTTTACTACTCTTAATGCTTCTTCATCGCAGCCATAACCGATGCCATTTAATATCTTATGATTTTTTGTCTTTCCATTTACATCTATAATGAATGATATTAATACTTTGCCTGCAATATAACTTTCTTTTGCTTCACTTGGATAATTTAAATTCATAACAAAAGTTTCAAGTATTTTTGATGTTCCACCAATAAAAACTGCCACTCTGTCTAATTTACTGTTTATTGTATCTGTACCAATAATTACTTTATATAGTTTATTGGTGTCATTATTAGTTTGTGTTTGATTGTATAATAATTCATTTGTACTATAGTTGTATTTTTGTTCAATTTCTCCTTTGAAATTGTAAAATTCCCAAATGCCAACCTTAACATCTCTATTGTAGTATCCTTTACTTTTTATATTATTAATTATATACTTATAATATTTAATCCAAACACTGTCTTTTTTATTATCTCTATAAAATCCTTCTTCTATCAATTTCGAATTGTAGAATTTTTTATATTCACCACATTTTATAGAATTATCCATTTTATAAACATCAAATTCTTCTACAATATTTGATTTTTTATTCTTGACTTTGACTTTCTTTGTTTCTTGAGCATTTATTGTAACAAACAAAAGAAATAAAAATATAAAATGTATTTTTTTCATGACACTAATTTTAAGTATTGCTGTATCCTAAATATACCCACCTTGCTCTGCTATTCCAACTTTCTACACTGATTTTTTGTATTTTTAACTATTGATTATGTAAATTTCAAAATGTTTGAATTTATTTGCAATTTTTCTGAGTATTAAGATTGGATATTCAGCAATATGGACAAATGCTAATCAATGCCCTTCATTCATCTGATCCTTGTCAAATTTATACGTACGGGCCAGCAGCACCACCGGAACGGATAATACTATCACCAATGCCATCCATCTGAAAATATCAATATAACTGAGTATTGCAGCTTGTTTGTCAATGGTGAATTCTAAGTAAGCATACGCTTGCTGCAAGGCCTTATCGGCATCTGCCGTTGCGGATAACATGCCCGCTTTCATCATATTGATGCGCTCCATTACAGTTACATTTTCGGGTGTAATATGTGTCAATAAATCAGCACGATGTTTAGCACTTAGTGTTTCATTTAAAACTCCTATTACCGCAACACTTATAGATCCGCCTATCTGCCTAATCATATTGGAAATACCCGAAGCTTGTCCTACGTCTTTTCCCATCAGTCCGCCAAGTGTTAAGCCCGAAAGTGGCACGAACAAAAACGCCATACCAAAACCGCGTACAATCAGCGGCCAGAACATGGCATCTGCCCCGGTGTTAGTCGTAAAAATAAAGGAAGACCAAAACACAAAAACGGCTGTGGTCATGAAACCAAACATAATCATCAGTTTTGGAGGCATGCCTTTAGAAAGCAAAGTACCGATGACAGGCATCAGCATACCGCTTAACAGGGCACCGGGTATAAACATTGCGCCTGACATTTGAGCAGTAAAACCCAAAAACCGTTGCATATAAATTGGATATATAAATACACTTCCGAACAAGATAAAGCCCAGTATAAAATTCATGAAAGTACCAATAGCCACATTCCCTTTGGTCAATACCCGCAAATCCACTATCGGATTTTTAGCCGTTAACTCCCGCCAAACAAATCCAAACAGTCCGATTATGGTGAATGCCGTAAATGTCAGGATAAACTTAGATTCAAACCAGTCGTTGCGCTCTCCTTGTTCTAATATCAATTGCAATGAACCAATACCTAAGATAAGCAAAAATATACCCAGCCAGTCAATACTGCCTTCCGGTTTGGTATCATAGGGATTATTGCGGATATAAGTAAGCGTTAAAAATGTGGCAACAATACCAATGGGAATATTGACATAAAAGATTACGGGCCAAGAATAATTATATACTAAATAGCCTCCCAAATAAGGACCAATAGTCGGCCCGACAATTACCCCCATACCGAACATTGCCATGGCCATGCCGATTTTTTCTGGCGGATAAATTTCTTTTAAAATAGTTTGTGAAGTAGAGAATAATGCACCACCGCCAATTCCTTGTATAAATCTCCAGAAAACTAAAGTCCATATCGAACCCGACAGACCGCACATAAGGGAAGAGAAAGTAAACAAGGCAACAGAACCTGCGAAATAATATTTTCGTCCAAAGAAGGAAGAAAGCCAGCCACTCATCGGCACTACAATTACATTGGCAATAGCATAAGAGGCAATTACCCAGCTCACTTCTGATACGGTAGCACCCAAGTTGCCCATTAATGTTGTAGTGGCAACATTTACAACAGTGGTATCTATAAGCTCAAGCAAGGTACAAAGCACTACTGTAACAGTAATAATTGTCCGCCTTGCGCCATATTCAATTAGTTCTTGTGATTGTTCGGGTGTCAATGGTAATATTTTTTTTGGTATACGTTTAAAAAGGAAAAGTTTTTTCAAAAATGCATTTGCGGGATTCTGCGTCTTAGTTAACAAAGATAAGTGATTTCAGCTGGAATGAAAAAGCAACTCTTTAAGTTTATATTTAGTTTGTTTAGTACAGAATGTGCATTTCATTGCCTGTGGAGTCGCATTTATTTAACTTATTATTTTAAGTAAATTATAAAATAATTTTGAATATTATGCAGGATGACATTGCAATTCTAATTTATCGCATTTAATTTAGACAGGTAAAGTGAATTTGTTTTCTTTACAGAAGTTGAAATAATACAGATAGAAGACAGTTATGATTTAGTGTTTATATAAAGCTAATTATGACAATACGACACAAAAAAAACGGAAAAAAAATAGTAAAAGTACATTTTGTATTTGTAGTAACATCCATG
>CAZPBT010000293.1:0-3075 GCA_964584555.1 uncultured Chitinophagales bacterium | reverse complement strand
CGTTCCGCCCACTTTAAAATCCATGCTATGAACTTTGCAAATGAAACCATAAGGCGGAATCCAGGAAGCCATTGCATCGGGGTCGGAAAATGCTTTGAATACCTTTTCGACAGGAGCTGAAAAAACGCGGTGTAGTTTTACAGTGTTATTTGCCATTCTTTGAATTTAGAAATCAAATTTACTACTATTAAATCTAAGTTCAGGATATAGATTGTAAATAAAAAAAAGAGGATTTTTTATAAAATAAACAGTTAGTAATAGTATATTATAATTATAAATTTCTATATCTATTCCTTTTAAGTTGAATGACAACATCCGACTTCAAATTATAATGCTGCTATAAAATCTTGCAATAGTTTTTTTAGCTTGTTTTTGTCGCCGTTGCTGTAAGTGAAAAATTGAAAATGATCGGCATAATCATCTGAATATTCTGACCAAAAACAACTTCCGGTTTTACATTTTAGTCTTATCGTATTGCTGCTGTAATCTTCAATATAGGTATTTTGTTTTAGTTTACTGATGCTAATGGTAGATGCATATATGAGCCCTGAGTAATAAAATTTAAAATACACATCATTGTCTTTTACTTCAATATCTCTGTAAGTCTCTTTGTTATAAATTTGCAAATATGCATTCAGCTTTTTTAATGCATCAGCATATTTATTTGACGCTGATGTGCTGCTGGTAGTACCCGATGATTTAGTAGTTTCTTTTTTATCAGTTTGTGTATTGGCTAATGCATCAAAGTCTTCATCAATCCAATAAAAATCATCCTCATCTTCAGTCTTGGTATTTGAACCGGATTTATTTGCATTTTCCAATCGTTTTTTTGCTTCTTCATCACGTCTGGACGTTGAGGTGGATGTTGTTTTTGATGAAGAAAGATTAGTGTCTGTGCATTTTTTTAAAGCAGTAAGGAAATTATTTAATAATTTTTCCATTTGTGTCAGCTTACTTCCGGATGCATTGAAGTTAAAATAATCGTGATAAGAACCTGTAATTGTAGAGTAAATACATTTACTTTCGCCTTTGCAAGCCAACTTCGCATAGTTGTATTGTGTGTTTATTTCTACATGGTCGATGTCTTCTATTTTTGCTTTTGAATACTGATTATTTTGATAGTGATTGATTATATACCCATCCGTTACTTCCATTCCAAGATATCTTCCATTGTCGAGCGTTACCATTAAATTATTCAGTTCTTGCAATGCCTTATTTGCTTTTTCTATGTTTTCTGCCTTACTGCTTGAAGTAGTTTTTGATGATGATGTGGTCTTATTGGTGCCACTGTTCAATTTGTCTTTATTCGATTCGTACCCATTAAGAAATTCTGAAGACTCTGTGTATTTTTCGCTATTATTAGAAGAGGTATTTTGTTTTTTCTTTGCCAGATATGCATCTCTGAAGTTGTTTAATAAGTTAGCCAGTTCTTTGTAATTATATGTACCACTTTGTGTAAATTGTGTATAAGGCTCTTTTCCGTTTGGCTTCCAGTCTGTAGAAATACAGTCACCGGTTTTGCATTTAAAAATGACTCTGGAATATTCAGCCTGTATAACTGCACCTTCCATGTCTTCCATTTTAAACTTGTTGTATTTCCCGGCTTTGAATCTGTCGTAGATGTAGCCGTCTTTTACTTCCCAATAACCGTAATAACCATTATCAAACGTTTTCAGATAGTCATTTAGTTTTTTTAATTCCGTTTGGTAGTTCCCAGAAGTTGATTGCTTAGTACTAGAAGTGGTGCCACTGTTCATGATTTCGATATTCGATTTGTATTTGTCCAAATCATCTTGTAAGCTACCATATTCTTCAGCCTCTTTATTTTTTGCAGTTGGATTTTTATTGTATGCCTTTACAAGATTATTTAATAAAGTAATCAAATCACTTGAATTAAAATCGGTAGATTGTGAGAAGGTAAAAGTATTGTAATTCGCACCGGTAAATGTTGAATAGACACACAGATCTGTGCCTTTGCATTTAAGCTCTACTTTTCTGTTTTTTTCCAATTCAAATGCGTAATCTATCTCACTCATCTTTCCCTTACAGTAGTTTGTGCCATCTTTAAATCTGTCATACAAATAACCATCTTTAATTTCCAGCTGACCATAATATCCATTGTCAAAGGTCTTAAGATAATTGTTTACTTTTTTAAGTTCTGTTGCATACGATTGTGCAAATGAAAGGTAAGTTGATACTAAAAGTAAATTAAAAAATAGTGCTTTTTTCATTTTTAGTTTTTATAGTGCTTTTATAAAATTATCTAATAATTTCTGAATGGTACTTGTGCCTTCTGAATTATCTTTCGGAAAGAATTGGAAGTGGTCTTTGTATTCATCTGCATAAGTTGACCAGAAGCATTTATTTTCATTTTTACATACCAACTTCACTTTGCTTTCTTTTGAAAATGCCACTAAATTTGTTTTTTCTTTTAGTCCAATTATGCTAATTCTGGAATAATATAATTCATTAAATACATAAAAGTAAAAATAGACATCTCCATCTTTTACCTCTATATTTTTATAGACATCTTTGTTAAAGACAGGCAAGTAATCATTTAGTTTTTTGAGTGCATCAGCATAGTTGGTTGTTGTACCTGACGTTTTACTGGTTTCATTATTGCCTGCAAAAATAGTGGCTAATTCATCAAAATCTTCATCTTCCCAATCCAGGTCATCTTCTTGTTTTTTATTTTTTGAACCTGCTTTGTCCGAGTTTTCTAAACGCTTATTGGCTTCTTCATCCCGTCTGGATTTGGAAGAAGTGGTACTGTTGTCATCTGTTTCTATACCATTTAGAAATTCAGATGATTCAGTGTATTTTTCTATATTATTTGATGAGCTACTTTTTTTCTCTGCATCCAAATAGGCTTTCTTGAAGGCATTTAATAAATCTCTGAGTTTTACTAATTGCTCGTGTGTAGCGTTTTCATCAATAAAATGAGAATAATAATTGCTGTTTTTCTTCCAAGTGGTTGTTTGGCAGTATATATCTCCTTTACATTTAAATAGTACTTTGTGATTTGCCTCGTCTATGACTGCATCTTGCATGTCTTGCATTTTAAACTGATTAAAG
>CAZPBT010000292.1:0-3089 GCA_964584555.1 uncultured Chitinophagales bacterium | reverse complement strand
CCTTTCTTTTTATATACCTCGTCCATAAACCACATCTCGTTTTCATAAATAAGATGCACGGCATCTTTTTTTGTTTTTTCATCCATTGTCGAAAATAAATCATATCCTTTTTGAAGCAATGCTCTTCCTAAGCGAATACCGTCCACATCTTCTTTCGGGAAAGTCTGCGGCTTGCGTTCCATCGTTTGTATCACATGATCCAAAATTTCCAGTGTCTTCTTGAGTAAATCCGTGTTAACCATGGCTTCAAACAAATGCCGCACATCCTTGATAAATTTCTCTACCTCAGAGCGTGGCAACTGGTAAAGGGTATCTTCAAACTCTTCGTCTGTCATAGGAGGCTGTATGCCATTTTTGTTGGCAATTTCAGCCATGGAAGCTTCAAAATTTTTAGCCCCCACAAATGAATTTAACGAGTCCATACCTGCACGTAATGCTGCCATAAAATGCCTGCCAAACTTAAAGATTGCTCGCGCCATGTCTCCAAACAAACCCCAAATCTTCGCAGGCGAGCGTACATAACTGCCTAAGTTCATAAAGGCAGCTTCCAGTTGTTTTCTTTCTACGGCAGGAGGATAAATGACGGTTAGAAAATAAGCTTTTATTTCTTGAATAACTTCGGGAGTAATGGTAGGCGGCAAATCAAATCTTTTTTTCAGGTCTTCATAATTATACCGCTTGTAAATCATTTCTCGAAACTTATTGATGATATGTTCGTCTTTAGTTTGCATAGTTTAAAGTTAGTAAAATTCTATGGTTGCGGATAAGGTAGTTTCTTTAGTGTATTTTGTTTCCAGAAATCTTTTAAACCGGAATGTGTCACACCTTCTTGTATATAAAAAGCAGTCAATCCGGAAATAGCTTGATGTTGGTTTTCTTTCCATAAAATATGCATAGTCTGTTGTAATTGTTTTTGCAGTCGTTTGTCATAAACCGGTGTGAGCACCTCCAGTCTGTAATCAATATTGCGCGTCATCAAATCGGCAGAACCGATATAATATTTGGGTTTGCCGTCATTGCTGAAAATAAACACCCGTCCGTGTTCAATAAACTCATCAGCCACACTGATAATTTTAATATTTTTCAATTCTTTCTCGGCATAATTGACAAAACCGCAAATTCCGCGCACGATAAGTTTTATTTTCACTCCTGCTTTAGCCGCCTGTATCAGTTTTTGTTGTATGCCCTTGTCTGCAAGGTTGTTTATCTTTAAAAATATTTCAGCCGGTTTTTTAGCTTTTCTATGCTGAATTTCTTGTTGTATCAGACTATAAAGTTGTTCACGAAGATTAAATGGTGCTATAAGTAAGTGTTTGGGTTTTAACTCCGACATCTTTTTATCAAAGAATGCAAATATCTCCCGGGCTTCTTTGGTGATATTTTGATTGGCGGTCAGCAGCATGATATCATTATATAGTTTTGATGTTTTTTCATGAAGATTCCCCGTGCCTATGCAACCATAATAAATCTTTTGACCCTTTTCTCTGCGAGTAATCAAACATAATTTAGAATGCACTTTCATACCCGCAACCCGTGTAATTACTCGGGCACCGGCTTTGCGCAGCTTATTAGCCCATACGATATTGGCTTCTTCATCATATCTAGCTCTCAACTCTATGAATACTGTTACATCTTTTCCATTCTGAAGTGCTGTCATTAATGAGCGAATAACTAATGAATCGGGAGCTACGCGGAATAATATAATACGGATATGGGAAACAACAGGATCGATGGCCGCCTCGCGCAATAAATCAAGAACATAAACAAAAGAATGAAACGGAAAATTCAGCAGAATATCCCTTTTTTTCATTTTTTGCAAAATACTTTTGTTGTTTTCAAAGTCAGGATGGTTGAGATGCTCTTGTATGGGATGATGTGTAGAGGAAGAATTAAAAAAAGGAGGGATAATGAAATTGTCAAAATTATGTACACGATCTACTGCAACGAATTGTACGCCTTTCGTAAAGTTTGTTTTTTTAATTAGTAAAGACAATAATGGCTTGGGAATAGCTTGTTCATAAATTAAAAACTGCGAAGTGTTTTTTTTACGTTTTTCCACGCATCTTTCCGCGGCATCGGGGAATGTAACAGAAAGCTCGTTATCGATTTCCGACTCAGTATCTTTGGTATACTTTAAAGTAAAGGCACTAATAGTATCAAACGAATAAACCTTAAAAATATCAGACAAACAAAGTCGGATAACATCATCTAAAAACAAAATACACATTTCTCCATATAAGGATGGAAGTGTTAAATATCTCGATAAACGGAAAGTAGGAATTTCGAGTATTGCCTGTGCACTGATTCGTTTATTTTTTTTAAGTGCTACAGCCAGATAAATTGCTGTGTCTTTTAATTGCAATGTCTGGGTTGATTTGTCCAGCATCACAGGAAATATTTCTGCACGCACATGTTCTGAAAAATAATTTCGTACAAAAGCGATTTGTTTCGCATCCAGTTCTTCAGGCTGCAAAATGCGGATGATTTCCTTATGTGGGTTATTGGGCATGTATATGCTTTAGAAGGGCTAAACCTTCACAAATTGTTTCGGATAGACGAACATTATTTTTTTCCCATTTTTGATTTCTTGCCAGTTGTCTGTTTCAAACTGCATGCGATAAGCAGCGCAGGTTGGAAATTTAGCAGGTCGTTCGGTGGTTAATTCAAAAACGATATCAGCTAGAAAGTTATCATGCCCGAACAAAAAGACATCCCGATAAATATTGTTTGTGCTTTTAATCAGCTCAATGATAGAGGTTGCATCACCGAAATAAATTTCTTGATTGATTTGAAAGTCTTCCGGATGGCAGCCCAAAATACCGCCAACGCCAATGGCCGTGTGCAATGCTCTGGTAGCCGGCGAAGTGTATATTAAATCCGGGTGGATATTGTTTTCTTTGAGATGATTGCCGATAAGCGGGATAGAAACCATGCCCCTGCCGTTTAAAGGGCGTACCAAATCATGTAATTCCTGATTTTCCCAGCAAGATTTTGCATGTCTAATTAAAGTAAGTGTTTTCATATCAATTTAGGTTGTAAATTTAAGGATTCAAAGCCAATTAACCATGAACGGAAAAAACGATATTTTT
>CAZPBT010000291.1:0-3109 GCA_964584555.1 uncultured Chitinophagales bacterium | reverse complement strand
AAATTTATAGCAGGATGATTAACAATTTTGGTAAACTTTTTTTAGGACGTGTCAACATACAGCCCGAAACATTTGACCATGATGATGATTATAGTGGCGGGGGCGGAACAGGCGGCAGTACGGGAGGAGGAGAAATGGGAAGCTATAACTATAGTGGTCCTTATAGCCTTTATGTTAGTAATCCGACATTATATGGATATATTTATGGTACAAGTTCAGCTAACTGGGTGGTGAGTAGTCATTCAACACTTGTAACTGACCCGTATATCGGAAAACATTTTGTAACAGACACTAAGAAATCTTATAATCTTACCACGTATCACGTCTTTAATGCCAGCAGCCGTGGTTCCACCTCAAGTGACAGATATGACTACTGGACTGATAACGGCGATTGGGGAATGTTACTGGCAGGCGGTGGCAATATGGCGAATTACATGAATAATGCTACGGCTGGAGGCGGCAATATGAAAAATTACATGGGAAAAGGTATTCAATTTGGTCTCCACATGGCAAATAGTTTTGCTGCACCATTTGTAAATACTTTTACATCAGCAACATTTCCATTAATTAATGAATTTAATATTATTTATAAAGAAGGCTTGCATGAAGGACCTGCATATAGTAAAGCTACTAATATTAATTGGTTAAAGCCATATAGACTTACCGAAGATTGGAAGCTCGTAGGTATTGATGGTGCTATTACAGATCAATATATTAATGGACAAACTGAAAACGAAGAATTGATGTATTTAGCTAATTCGACAATTAAAACGAATCTAAATATTCTCTCATTGAGAGTTCATTTATCAGCAAATATTTTCAAAGATTATGCTTTGAAATTCGGTTTTAAGATTCCATTTTATAATTTTATTGATAATATGTTTATCAAACCTAAACCTAAAAAGAAAAAATAACAACATATGGATTTTGGTGGAATATTTGGGGATATCTTTCTAATAATACCAGGTGCAGTATGCAGATGGCTATATTATATTGTAAAAAATAAAAAACGAACATTTATAAGTATTATAAATGAAGATAATAACTATAATATATATTATAGTATTGCACTAATAGCTATTGTCTCTATTATTGTTTTACTTTATTATAAATACATAAAATAAATTTCCCTCACCCATGCCAGGTATTATCACCTGCCAACTACGAACCATACTGAAAACGGAAAATATTTTTTAATTGATAAAAACAGTATCTTTAAAAACAAAAAGTTCTTTGAAAAAATCTTGCAACTTGGGGCGAACAATAGTAGCATGCGGCGAAAAAAAATCGCAGCGACTTAAAACTATCGTGCAAATGCAAAAGAAAAGCAATGTGATGTAGAGAAACAAGTAAACAATAAAACAAGCACAAATGAAAACGACAAGATAGTTTTAGCAAGCAGATTTTTTAAAGCTGAAGCCATCAGCCAAGCAAGATGCCTCTATTGTTCTTGATTTTTTGCTCCACTTTTGTATCAAGACAAAAGTGGAAAAAATAGTTCTTTGAAACAGCACCCAAGCCTACAACCGCTACAGCTATGTAGCCAACAACCCGTTATTACCCCCTTTGGGGGCAGGGGGTTATATCGACCCCACGGGATATTTAAATGACATACAGCCCGAAACATTTGACCATGATGATGATTATAGTGGCGGGGGCGGAACAGGCGGCAGTACGGGAGGAGGAGAAATGGGAAGCTATAACTATAGTGGTCCTTATAGCCTTTATGTTAGTAATCCGACATTATATGGATATATTTATGGTACTGAAACGTGGATGGAACATGCAACCTATGTTGCATATGTAAGGAGCAGTATGCGAGATGCATATACCTATGCAAATAGCGGTTACAGTATGGTACACAAACGCGGCACAGATAATATAGGAAGTGCAGGTGAGCAAACATATCAATCGAGGACATGGGATTTTTCTGATAAACACTGGCACAGTAAATTTGATTGGGGAATGCCATTTGCAGGCGGCGGCAATATGGCGAATTATATGTACACCTCAATAGCAAGCAATGATGAAGGAAAAAGAACAAATGGGAAAGGTAATGATTTTAGAGGAGGTTCTCAAGCGCAAAGAGATAATGATCTTTGGAAATATCCTAAAGAATTTATAGAATGGTATCATAAGAATACAAAAGATTATAAACTTCCAGGACAACCAGATCCAGACTTAGCAGAGCCATATCAAGACTGGTTAGATTTAGGACAACCTACATCATTTTCTTGGGAGAGTTTTAAAAAAAGTATTTCTATCGCAACTGGATTAACAGGCACAAGTCTCATAATTTATATTGTAATTTCTGAAGGCACAAGACTAATCCCATTACGTAATTTAATTCTTATTCCGTAACTAAAATAAATTTAAGAAATGAGTTGTTATTTAACATTTATTGGTAAAGATTTCGATGTAGATTCTTTTGTAGAACGAGTAGGAATCAAAGATTTTGAGAAAAGATATAAAGGCGAATTGGTATCAGTTAGAAGAAATAAATTTTCAGAATACTCATCGGCATCTATCAGAATTGGTAAGCAAGAATTAGATAATTTTAATCTTCAGGTAAGAGAAGCTGAAGAGTTTTTAATTAATTGCGAGGGTAAACTAAAGGTTATCGCGGAAGCTAAAGATATTGAGTACGCTACTATTAGTTTTGGTATAAATGATACTGTGTTAAGCGAAAAAATGAATCAAAGTTTTTATTTTCCAATTTCTTTTATATCTATTTGTGCAGAGTTGAAAATTAGTATTGAGACTACAATATATAGTATATAGTACATGAACATTTAATGCTATCCCATAATGCTATAGCAAGTTTTGAGAGTAGGCTTTAGATTTGGCTAACTTGTAACTTGTTTGCTGTCGAGAAGCAAGCAGACGACAACCTTGAAAATAAGCTAATTGCAAAATTGATAAAAACAGTATCTTTAAAAAACAAACAGTTCTTTGAAAAATGTTGCAACTTGGGACGAACAATAGCAGCATGAGGCGAAAAAAAATCGCAGCGACTTAAAACTATCGTGCATACGCAAAAGAAATGCAAGGTGTTGTAGAGAAACAAGTAAGCAATACAACAAGCACAAATGAAAACGACAAGATAGTT
>CAZPBT010000290.1:0-3117 GCA_964584555.1 uncultured Chitinophagales bacterium | reverse complement strand
ACCTTATACATTTTGCCGGGCAATGTCTGGATGCAGTTTTTCATTTCGAGGGTGAGCAAACCTGCAGATAAAATACTTTGCGAAAAAGGAATCTGTAAACATAAATCATCAATATGTATTTTCTCTTGCTTTTGTAAAATGGCTAAAATCAGCTGTTCATGTTCGTTGAGTTCAACAAATAATTGCGGAGTCGAATTTTTGGCTTTCATCTTTTCTTCTTTGGTTTTCCAGCCCATCAAATCCAAAATATCATCTGCTGATGTAACCAAATGTGCTTTATTTTGCTTGATTAACGCATTACAACCCATAGAATAAGGCAAATTTACATTACCGGGAAATGCGCATACATCTCTGTTATAGGAGTTGGCTATTTCTGCCGTTATCATGGCTCCGCCTTGCAAACCCGATTCTACAACAATAGTGCAATCTGTCATACCGGCTACAATTCTGTTGCGGCGCGGAAAGTTTTGCCTATCGGGTAAGGTTTCGCACAAAAACTCACTGACTATAGCTCCGCGATGCTGCATCTGCTCTGCCAACTTACGGTGTGCAAACGGATAAATTTTATCCAGACCATGCCCCAGCACTGCAATATTCTGTATGGGATATTTTAATGCCTCACGATGGGCAATACTGTCTATTCCATACGCCAGCCCGCTCACAACTTGTATTTCATGAGCGGCTAAATCAGCCACTAATTTTTCAGTCAGTATTCTTCCGTACTCCGTGTTTTTGCGTGTGCCGATAATGCTTACATATTTCGACTCATTGAAACTTACATCTCCTTTGTAAAACAGCATAAATGGAGCATCCGGACATTGCAGTAGCCGTTGCGGATAGCATTTATCGAAATAAAAGACAGCCTTAATTTCATTTTTCTCTATGCGTTTTAGTTCTTTCTTTGCCTCATCAAAAGCATCGGCAGTATCTCTAAAAAGCTCCGCCGTTTTGGGACCTACTCCTGCAATTTTCTGCAATTTAGCAACAGGTGTTTTAAAAATTTTCTCAAAACTCCCTGCATAACTCACTATCGTTTTAGCATTGGCATCGCCTATGCCCTTAATAAAGCGCAGGGCAAGAGCATAAAATAATTCATCAGACATTTGCTATATAGAGTCAGAGGAATGGCATTTTCCATAAAAATGAAGACACTTTTTTTGGAAAATGTTGAATTTTAAATGATGAATTATAAATTTATTTTAATGATATAAAATTTTAGTTGTTTAGCTAAAAACCAGCATAAAAAATAACTGAAAGTGCAGCTGTTAAAAATCAGTATATCTGTTAAAGATATTGGTGCGAAGGCTTATGCCAAACAACAGATTTTGCTCTTTAAAATAGTCATTCTTTCTATATCGAAAATTCAGATAAGCTTCTGCCGACAAATTTATTTTCGGGTTAATTAAATAACCGCCTCTGGCTTCTACACTATACATCCTCGTTTTCACGCCTTGCAAAAATGTTTTGCCATACGCCTGATTTAGGTTGGTACCCAGCATATAATCTGAGATAAAAATATTGCTTCCATTATGCGCAAAGGGTTCATCAAGCCCCTGAACTAAATACTGGAATTTTAAATTTGCCGTCCAGTGCTTATACCAATAATTTATAAAGACCAAACTTTCCATAAAATTTGCTCCCGCCGGGTGTGCCAGCGATTGGTTGAAATTGGCATAGTTTTGCTGTGGCGATTTGTGCGCATACACGTATGGTCTTACTATATTTAATTCCGTTTGAAAATCGAGATGTTTGAGTTTGAAGATATCAAAAGCTTTATAGCCGATTTGTGCAGCTATTTTTGTACGGTAAAAACCCTTGCCCGCTCGGGCAGCCCGCACATCCATATCGTCAAACAAAATTTGCGTGTAAATATGTTGTTTGTCGTTTGGATTAAATTTCATCGAAATGCCGAAAGATACGTTATCCGGAGAACCGAGTGCATATTCTATAGGGCGCAAGAATGCCAATGGGATCAAATAAGATATTTCCATTCCTCGTGTTCGCAATGAGTCGGCATGATACCATACTACGCTTTCAAAAAATCCAAACTGCATCCATTTGGCAACATCCACACTCAGATAATGAAATGAGCCAAATTTCGTTTTGAAGTTTTTATAATTATTTTCTGTATTAAATCCGTAAGTATCTCCCGAGCGCATGCCTGCCAGCAAGTAGGTATATTTTATCCGCCAAAACTGCGTGGACATTTTCAAATAAGGGAAATTTGATGCATTATCACTCAAAAACAAAGAACGATAGCCATCACCCCAAAAGACTTTATCATTACCAAGTTCAAGGTTAACATATTTATTTGGTGAGAACTGGATATAGCCACTCATCATATCCGAGCGCAGTCCGTTTTTTCCAAAATGTGCTTTACGATAGCCTGCTAATACGCCGTATTTTTGAGCATAATCCGAAACCTGATTATCCATTTTCTCAAAGTCGCCCTGATAAGTAAAAGAGAGGCTGACTTTTCTGCCCAGATTCGCTTCAAACTTTGCCCCGTAACCTACGGCATATTTTAGTTTCTTGTCTAAAGCATCATATCCTATCTGTGCGTCTATAATTGGGTTTATGGCAAAATAAAATTTCTTCTTTTTAGCTGATACTGATAAAAAATCACCTTTCGTTAAGCCAAATCTGAATTTATCTGTTGAGTCAGTAATAAAACCCAATTCCTGCAAAGCTGAATCCGGTACAGCTTTCAGAATCTCAGCCATATTATAAGGCTTCACTGCAGTATGTACACCAGAGCTTCCGGACAAATATCTCTCCAATCGATTCTGCAACTCGTAGTTGAGATAAAAATGCAATTGCTGAGCAGAAGCCAAACAAAGACAAGCAGAAAAAAGGATAAGCGATAGAATGCGTTTCATGAACAAGCCTCAAAAATAAAGTTTTATGTAATAATAAAGAATAAAAGGCTCAAAAACTTAGGATTACTTTTATTTTCGTCATTCAGACTGTTAAAATAATGGCAAAAGGATTTTCACTCAAAAAAGATATCAAGAAAATAAACTGGTATCCGCCTTATTTAGGTGCCGGTATTTCTGTAACTGCAGTAAATGACAATTTTACAAGGATTGAAGTACAATTAAAGAGTACCTGGTACAA
>CAZPBT010000289.1:0-3129 GCA_964584555.1 uncultured Chitinophagales bacterium | reverse complement strand
TGGCGTAACCTTTGTAACCCAAAAAATGCAATATCAACAAAAGCCACGTAGTGGCGCAACCTTTGTAACCCAAAAAAAAATATCAAAAAGCCACGTAGTGGCGCAACCTTTGTAACCAAAAAAACAATATCAAAAAGCCACGTAGTGGCGTAACCTTTGTAACCGAAAAAAAATATCAACAAGAAGCTACGTAGTGGCGTAACCTAAAAAGCGATGACCAACTTCAACATACAAAAAATCCGCACGGACTTTCCCATCTTAGACGAAAAAATTCGCGGGAAACAACTCGTTTATTTAGATAACGGTGCTTCAACACAAAAGCCCCGGGTAGTTATTGATGCAGAAAGTTATTACTACGAACATCAAAATGCAAACATTCATCGCGGGGTACATTACTTGTCGCAAGTCGGCACCGATTTATATGAACAAGTGCGCAGGCAAATACAGCATTTTATCAATGCCAAACAAGAGCACGAAATTATTTATACCAAAGGCACTACAGACAGTATCAATTTAGTAGCTTATACATTTGGAAGAAAATTCATCAAGGAAGGCGATGAAATTGTAGTTACGGAAATGGAACATCACTCTAATATCGTGCCTTGGCAAATGTTGTGTGAAGAAAAAAAATGTACTTTAAAATATATTCCGCTTCAGCAAGACGGCACCATTTTATTGCAAGATGCGAAAAAAATTATCACACCAAAAACAAAATTAGTAGCCGTTACTTATGTTTCCAATGCATTAGGCACCATCAATCCCATTGAAGAATTAATTACGATTGCACATCAAAATGGTGCAAAAATTTTAATAGATGCAGCACAAGCCATCCAACATTTCAGTATAGATGTACAAGCTTTAGATTGTGATTTTTTAGTATTCTCCGGGCACAAAATTTATGGCCCTACCGGTACCGGAATATTGTATGGCAAAGAAGAAGTTCTCAATGCTATGCCTCCTTTTGAAGGTGGTGGCGATATGATAAAATCTGTATCATTTTCCGGAACGGTATTCAATGATTTGCCCTTTAAGTTTGAGGCAGGCACACCCAATATCGCCGGATGTATTGCACTAGGAACTGCTATTGAGTATGTACAAAAAATTGGATTAAACAAAATAAAAAATTACGAAAATGAATTATTGCAATACGCAACGGAGAAATTAAGTGCTATAGATGGATTAAAAATTTATGGAACGGCAGAAAAGAAATCTTCTGTCATTTCATTTTTGTTGGAAGGCATACACCCGTATGATGTTGGTGTTATATTAGATAATATGGGCATTGCCATTCGCACCGGACATCATTGTGCGCAACCGGTGATGGATTATTATAAAATTCCGGGAACATGTAGGGCTTCTCTTGCATTTTATAATACAAAAGAAGAATTAGATTTACTGCAAGAAGGAATAATCAGAGCTAAAAAAATGTTGAGTTAATTTTATTTTTATGAACAAAAATGAAGAACTGATACGAAAGTTTTATACTGCCTTTCAGCAAAAAGACTGGAAAACTATGCAAACCTGTTATCATCCCGAAGTGGAATTTAATGATGCCGTTTTTAAAAATTTAAAGGGTAAAAAAGCAGGTGCTATGTGGCACATGTTGTTATCAGGCAGCAAAGATTTAGATTTAATATTTGATAGTATTGAAGCTAACGAAAATAATGGGAAAGCACATTGGGTGGCAACATATACTTTTACCTTAACCGGAAAGAAAGTTGTGAATGACATCCATGCTGTTTTTGAATTTCGTGATGGGCTAATCATCAAACATACGGATAGTTTTGATTTCAAAAAATGGAGCAAACAAGCATTTGGATTTGTAGGCATTTTATTAGGAGGCACCAGTTTCTTTCAAAATTATCTGACTAAAAAGACAGATAAACGACTTGATGTTTTTATGAAAAACAAAAATTATTAAATTTAGAATACCGAAGAACGGCGTAAAAAACAATTAAAGATGATGAACTATATAAAAGAAATTATCGATTACAAAATTCACATTTATGGCAAACATGAACTGGAAGTTGCATCTGTTTTTTTAATTGCATTCACTATCATCATTTTTTATTCAATTATAAAAATTACAAAAAAATCTATATATAATACAAAACACTTTGACTCAGCAAAGAAATACACAATTTATACCCTTACAAAATACATATTGGTAATCATCATGATTATTATTTTATTGGAAATTTTAGGGTTGAACTTATCTGTTCTACTTATCGGCTCATCAGCTATATTAGTAGGTGTAGGCTTGGGAATACAAAATTTGTTTAATGATTATATCTCCGGAATTATCATCTTACTGGATTCTACGGTAAAAGTTGGTGATATCATCGAAACCAATGGCATTATTTGCACCATACAACAAATCAATTTGCGTACCACACAAGCCATTACAAGAGAAGATAAATATATCATTCTTCCAAACTCATTATTGACTAAAAGTGAGATTGTAAACTGGACTCATGGTGAACGAGATTCAAGATTTGAAATATCTATCGGAGTATCCTACAATGCAGACATAAAATTAGCTATGCAACTAATGACAGATGCAGCTACTGAACACGATAAGGTTAATAAAACACCCATTCCAATAGCTCGTTTAGCCGATTTTTTAGATTCCTCTATTCAGATGACTTTATTATTTTGGTTGAATGACACATTCAGAGCAGAAAATTACAAGAGTCAGATTCGCATGTCCATTTATGAAAAGTTCAAGCAAAACAATATTGAAATTCCTTTGCCGCAGGTGGTTGTACATAATGCTGATAAATAATAAATGATGAAAAGTATTAACGATATACAAGACGAAATTATTGATGATTTTTCCATGTATGAAGATTGGAATGACAAATACGAGTTTCTTATTGACTATGGCAAATCATTACAACCTTTGGATGAAAAATATAAAACCGAAGATAACAGAATTCATGGCTGTCAAAGCCGAGTTTGGCTACATGCAGAAAAAAAAGAAGACAATCTATTCTTTTACGCAGATTCTGATGCTATCATTACAAAAGGAATTGTAGGCTTATTGGTGAAAGTTTTGAGCGGACATGCACCGAAAGATATAGCAGAAGCTGATTTGTATTTTATAGAAAAAATAGGATTAAAAGAACA
>CAZPBT010000288.1:0-3133 GCA_964584555.1 uncultured Chitinophagales bacterium | reverse complement strand
AGTTTTAGCTGTTGGAGATTCTTCTTTTCAGCAGAAGTGCTTTGATTACTTCAACAAATTAAAAAAAAGCAATAAGACTATTATTTTAGTGACTCACGATATGCTTTCAGTGCAAAAATTTTGCGATAGATGTGCCTTAATAGATAGTGGCAGCCTACTTTCTATTGGCAAGCCTGATTTAATTACTAATGAGTACCTGATTATGAATACTCAAATTAATCAAAAAGCTACTAACACTAATTCTAATGAAGAATTGCTTAATCTAACTATAGAAGAACCAAATAACAAGAATAAAAATATAAACATATATGTTAAATATAAAAGACGTAGTAAGAGTAAGGTTATAGTTGGGCTGAGTATTATTAAAGACGGTAATTCTGTAGCCGAAATAAATAGCAAAAGAACAAGCATGAGTACAAACGGAGCCGAGTTAAGCTATGAGCTAGATACATCAATACTTAATCCTGGAATATATGAAGTAAGTGCAGCATTAATTGATCTTGAATCAGGTATACCTGTAGCAACTACTCCTGATAGAAAGCAGTTTGTATTAGAGGGAAGTGATGACACTAGGGGTGGGGCGATAAAACTAGCTAATAGATGGAGAGTCTTATGAGTAAGACCAGCAATATAATAGTTTTTTTTATACCCCCCATAAAGACAATAAATGGTGGAATAATATCAATATTCTCTTTGGCAGCTGAGAGCAGAAAATTTGAAAAAATCCATAGCTCTCAAGTACTAGTTTGTACTTATCCAGGCACTAAAAGTTATGGAGTTAACAATCTATTCGGAAATAAGGAGATTATTTATGATTTTGAAAGAGTTTTGAAAGAGTATCCTACACCAAAAAAAATGTTACTAAATATTCCTGAGTATGCAATATTTACTGTTTATTCTCATCTGCTAAATTATCAAGATTATTTGAATAAAATAGAAACTTTACAAATTAATATTTTAAATCAAAACATTTTATTAATGCCAGACAGATCAGAAGTAATTTCACTATTTAGCTTAACTCCAAATGTTACTCAAACTATTGCACATATAAAATATTGCAATCAGGAAATTGCAGATTATTATAATATTCCAACTCATCTATTCTCAGTATCGATAGATAAGAGTAACTATGAATGTGTTGATTTTGATTCCAAGCAGGACCAAATAGTATATTCACCAGATAACCATCCACTAAAAAATAAAATCCTAAAAAAAATTAATCAAAAACTACCAAAATATAAGCTAATAGAAGTTAAGAATCTAAAATATGAAAAATACAAAGATTTAATTGCACAATCTAAATATGTAATTACATTCGGTGAAGGATTTGACAGTTATTATATTGAGCCAATATTCTCTTGCAGCCTAGCTCTAACAGTCTATAATAAGTCCTTTTTTCCAAGTGCAGAATTCAAGAAGTTAAAAAATGTATATTCAAGCTATGAAGATATGCTAGAGAAAATAACAAAAGATTTAATACTATTTGATAATAAAGAAGCTTACGCAGATATAGTTAGAGCAAATTCCAGAAAACTACAAAAGATATATAGCTATAATTTGTATCTAGATAATATAGAGCGGTTTTACTTAGAAAACTATTCATTTAAACCCAAAAAAAATATTCGCAAAAAGTTAATATCTGATTCAGTAATTAAAAAAGACAGGTTGATAATAAGTAAGACTGAAAAAATAAATGATTTAAAAAAAGAGCTTAGTCGACAAATTAATATCAATACAGAATGCAAGCAGGAGATAGAGGGTATTAAGAATTCAATTAGTTGGAGAATTACGGGCCCATTGAGAAATCAAAAATCACATTTACCAAAAGAGTAAGTGTATTATTAATGAGGATATTATGAAAAAAATTGGAATTATAGGAGCTGGTAACCAAGCAATAGAAACTACTTACTATCTAGAAGAAATGGGATATGAGGTATCATTCTACTTTACAGAGTCAAAGTTTATAAAATATGCAAGGTATAATAGTCTTAAATCACATATAGTCACTGAAATGGATAACCTGTATAAGTACAGAAGTATGCCACTTATTACTGCAGTAGGGTCTCCAAGAATAAAGAAAAGTCTATTAAACTATTGGGAGAGTAATCAGTTTATTAATATAATACATAGAAAGAGCTGGATAGCTGATAATGTGAAAATTGGCAATGGAGTAACAATTGGTCCGGGTGTAATAGTAAATGCTGAAGTTGAACTGCACGACCACGTTACAATTAATGTAGGCTCTACAATAAGCCACGATACAGTTCTGGGGAAATACTGCACAGTTAGTCCGGGAGTAAATATCGCAGGCAAAGTTGTTGTGCGAGAAGGAAGCTATATAGGAATCGGGGCATCAATATTAGATGAAATAATTATTCACGAGGGTGCTTTGTGTGGAGCTGGTGCGGTATGCACTAGCAATGTTCCTAAATTCACAACTGTCGTAGGCGTACCAGCCAGAGTAATAAAAACACGAAAGGATTGGTCTTGAAGCATTATCCATTTATCAAACCTAGTTTTCCAAGTCCTTCAGAGATATCAGAGGATTACGCTAGTATTGTAAAGAGAAATTATTATACGAATAGTGGCCCTGTAGAAAAAGAACTTGCCAATAAGATTAACAACTATATCGGAGGTAATGTATACACTTCTTTAATGAGTAATGCTACAACTGCATTAATATTAGCTATTAAATCGCTTTTTGATAGTAATAAGAAATATGTACCTATACAGTCATTTACATTTGTTGCTGGCGCCCAGGCAATCAAGTGGTGTGGTTTCGAGCCAGTTTTTATTGATATTAATGCAAAATCCTGGCAACCTGATCCAAAAAGTCTACAAAGTGTATTTGATAAGTATGAAAACAATATTGCAGGAGTATTGCTGTGTAATAGTTTTGGTACTGGAAATACTCGGATAGATGATCTGCTTAGTATATGCAATAGTTTTGACACCGCCTGTATTATTGATTCAGCTGCCGGATTTGGCTCTAAGTATAATGATATTGAGAATGTAGGTACTAAGGGAGATTGTGAAATATTCTCTATGCATGCTACTAAGCCATTCGCAATAGGAGAGGCAGGTGCGGTAGTCTCTAAGGATATAGAATTAATAGAAAAGTTAAACCAAATGA
>CAZPBT010000287.1:0-3181 GCA_964584555.1 uncultured Chitinophagales bacterium | reverse complement strand
AACTATTTAATTATGAAAACCTGTAGTGCGGTTTAAACCACATAGAAACATAGCATTTTAATCATAAATTGCTGTTTGGGGGTAAATCTGTTTAAATAGTCAAGCAAAAACATAGTATCGCCATTGGCGATTCCTGTAATTTTCTATGTTTTCCTCATTTTTTGTATGGTAAAAATTGTTAATCCTAAAAAAAACTATGCATCTATGTGGTAAAAATTATAAATCTAACACACAAGAGCTTATTAAATCAACAAACTATTAAACTACTTAACCATTAAACTATTTAACTACCTTATTATATCCATACACCAGCAGTGCCAATAAAAGGATAAAAATGAAAACCAATGATTTTACGCTTCCTAAAAAGAAGACACCTACATGGAAATTCAGATTATACAAAACCAAAGAAAAAATAAATGCTACAGCTATCAAGATAAATACTCCTGATAATCTTTTAAAGCCCGGAATTAAATCAAATGCTATGGTTCGTTTTATCAGCAAAAGTGTAACCACCATAGAAATTATCGGCAGAAAATAGGCTAATACATCAACTTCCAGAAAATTTCCTTTTAAAAAGAAAAAAGTATAGAGGATAAGTATAACAGAAATTACACCCGGAATACAACTTAAATAAACTAAAACCGAGTAGAGGTATTTGAGATTAGAATTTGGGATATCCTCTTTCTTAAACATGAATGAAAATAAAATAGCCAGAAGTGGAGGGATGCCTAACAAAATGATTACCATTTTCGGGTGCGACGATATTTCCTGTATTAAATCTTGAGTAGTCATTGGAATATAAAAAAATAAAAGTAGGGATAATTTCATAAATAGCCTACTGCCTGCTTTATATATCATGCCTGATTGCCTGAGTTCGGTATAAAAAAATAGTTGATTTTTTTTAAGAACCACCACCTTTTAATTCCTTCTCCTTGTTAAGTTGGAGGAAAAAATGAGAAATCAACTATTTTATCTCATTATTTTTCTTAACACGAAGTCTGGTCTGATATGTTGTAAAAATGTACTAATTTGTCGGCTAAATCATGCAATCTGCTACATGGAATAATACCAGTAATTTTTTATCTAAACTTACTTTATACAGAGTTTGGAATATGCTGTTGATTTATTTATCCTATTATTTTTCCAAAGCTTTTAAAAAAAACATACGGGCGGGTTTGCCTTTTGCCGTAGCATTTGAACCCACTACATCCTGCAACTTGCGTTGTCCGGAATGCCCTAGTGGTTTGCGTTCGTTTACACGTCCAACAGGAATGCTTGATACGGGCTTCTTTAAACAGCAAATTGATGCCATTTCCAAACACACGCTATATCTCACTTTTTACTTTCAGGGCGAGCCCTATTTGCACAAAGATTTTTTAGAAATGGTTGGCTATGCGAATGCTAAGAAAATCTATACTTCTACATCTACCAATGCGCATTATCTTAGCAAAACCAATGCAATAAAAACAATAGAAAGTGGTTTAGACCGGCTGATTATTTCAATAGACGGCACTACACAGGAAACTTATCAGCAATATCGCATTGGAGGGCAACTGGAGAAAGTGCTGGAAGGCGCACGCAATATTATACAAGCTAAAAAGGAATTAAATGCTGCAACACCACATGTCGTTTTTCAGTTTTTAGCCGTAAAACCCAACGAACACCAAATTGCTGATTTGTACAAATTAGCGGATGAGATTGGAGCAGATGAAGTATTGCTGAAAACGGCGCAGGTGTATGATTATGAGAACGGCAATCCGCTGATACCCGAAAATGAAAAATATTCCAGATATAAAAAAACGGCAACCGGAAAATATGTATTGAAGAATACGCTGGATAACCATTGCTGGAAAATGTGGCACAGTTGTGTAATCACCTGGGATGGCAATGTTGTACCTTGCTGTTTTGATAAAGATGCGCAGCATGTATTCGGCAATCTCTCTAAAAATACATTAACAGAAATCTGGAATAATCAAAAGTATCAGCAATTCAGAAACCGCTTGATACAAAGCCGCAAAAGCATAGATATCTGCACCAATTGCTCAGAAGGATGTGAGGTGAATTTTTCTGTCGATATTGATTAAACTTTAAACCACCCGGCATATTTTACATAGTTGTTGGCTATACGTTCGTTTTGGTCTTTAAAAACCTCTTCGCTCAATTGTTTTACTTTCTTTGCCGGCACGCCTGCATAAATACTGCCTGCTTCCACCCGTGTGCCTTCCAGAACAACTGAGCCTGCAGCAATCAGTGCATTTTTTTCTACATAGCAATTATCCATCACGATGGCTCCCATGCCTATCATTACATTGTCTTCGAGGGTGCAGCCATGAACGATAGCATTGTGTGCGATAGAAACATTGTTCCCTATTATTGTTTTTGTCTTTTCATAGGTGCAATGTATAACCGCATTGTCCTGTACATTCACCTTATTGCCCATGCGTATCGAGTTGACATCACCACGTATTACGGCATTAAACCACACACTGCAATCATCGCCCATCAGCACATCGCCAACAATTGTAGCATTAGGTGCCACATAACAATTACTGCCCAGTTGGGGTTCAAATCCTCTGCAAGCTAAAATATGTGCCATGTTTTTTCGTTATTTTGTGTAAATTTAATCAATGAAAAGTCAATTCACCCTGAAAAAAATAAGTTATGTCCTTGTAGTGAGTATTGTTATTTTGACTAGCATGCAATCTTGCGCAGCTTCTAAAGCAAAAAAATGTAATTGCCCAACTTTTGGCACCAATAAACGCCATTAAACTATCGTTGTTTTATTTAATGTCATTCTTATTGATTTAGTTTGTTTGATTTAACCTGAGTTCGGTATAAGCATTTCAATTTTAATAATAGAGTTAAATTCTAAAATATTCAGTTAAAAATTATGCTGTTACTTTTTGATGCCAAAAAGTAACCAAAAAGCATTTGTGAAAGACAAGGCAATTTTTATCCGCCAATCGGCGGATAAAACCGAAGCTAAAATCAAAAAGCAATCACTATAGCCCTATTGATTTTTGATTTTACTTCTATTGCTGTGTCTTTCACAAACCTAACTCTTTTGCGGTTCGGCTATATGCATTTAGTATTTATTTGTCTAAATATTAATCGAATTAATTTGAACCTAATTTTATTTTACAATCAAATGCTTCTAATTTTAGACCTATTGGGGGTGAAA
>CAZPBT010000286.1:0-3247 GCA_964584555.1 uncultured Chitinophagales bacterium | reverse complement strand
GAAACTGAAATTACTTGCCTTTTCGCGTTTGAAAATGATATGATTGGCAGTTTTGAGTGTAATATTTTAAAGCAACCCTGCACACAAACCATTCAAGCATTAGAAGACAGTGATGTTTTTATAATTGATTACAAAGACTTGGAAAGTTTGTATGAGAAGAGTCAGAATTTTGAAAGAGTAGGCAGGATAATTTTAGAGCACTATATGGCATTTTTGCAGTTGCGCATCACTTCTTATTTATTAGACACTCCTGAAGAACGTTATTTGAGGCTGATAAATGAAACCCCTGACTTACTCAATCGAGTGCCCTTGCAGCATATTGCATCATTTATCGGCGTTACACCTGTTTCGCTTAGCCGCATTCGCAAGCGCATATTAAAGAAATAATTGTATAGCCGTTTCTTCTTTTTGGCGCATTAAAGCAGCGTCCTTTTTGGTTTTATCTTTATAGCCGCATAAATGCAATAAGCCATGAGCCAGCACACGTTGTAATTCTACCTCATAGCTCACTTTATATTTTCGGGCATTATCCTCTACTCTTTCCAAAGAAATAAAAATATCTCCTTCTATGCTTTTGGGCTCACTGCTGTTGTCAAAGGTGATGATATCTGTAAGCGTGTCGTGTTGCAGATACTGTATATTCATCGCTAATAACTCTTCATCTGTCAGGAATACATAAGTCAGTACTTTTATCTTGTACGTTTCCATTTCAGCGATACGCTTCAATGCCTTTTTCCATTGCACGGGTTTCGCAAACGCCGGTTTTTTCACGGAATCAAAATAAAAATGTATAGCCATCGTTCAAAAATAACAAAAAGCAATGAGCAACGTTATTTATTCAGATAATATAAAATCAAACGGTTCACTTCTTCTGCTTTTATGATATTCATCTCGTGTGTGCCGCCAAATACCGGAATGGGATTTTTTATGTTTTTGTACGGAAACATCGTATCCTTAGTGCCATGTAAATGAATAATGTCTTGGCGATAATTTTCATCTCCATTCCATTTTACGATGGCATTAACCGCCCAGTATAAAAAGCTGGGGTCATTATTTTTTGCCATACTTATCGCAAGCTCCCTTAGCCCGGGTGTTTGCATAATTTCTTTGATAAATTTAGAACCCACTTCAATACTCTTAATAAATCCTTTGCCGGGCAACAATTTGTGAAAATGTGTAATCTTTAATTGTTTCAGGTTAAAGGGCATTTCTTTACGGCTTTTTACGGAGCTGATCAGGATTACTTTTTCAGGATGAATATGTTTGATGATTTCCATGGTAATGATGCCACCCATTGAATGACCGATTAAATTAAAAGGTTCGCCGGTATTGATTAATGGAATAAATCGCCGGGCATAATCCGACATTTTATCTTTTTTCCCGTGTTTTGGAAATGGAAGATATACAGCATTGGGAATACTGTCGTATTGCAAATGAAAAGCTCTTTCATCCGTGGCTATGCCTGAAATAAAATAGTTTCTGATTCCTTGCATTTTATACTTTTTTTACCCACATATTACTGGCAGCAGAATGGCTGATGGTAATCGTTTTTCTGTCATTCACAATAATAGCAATCGAATCATCAAATTCTTCTTTTTCTATAATCTTAATTTTATCGTTTAGCTGGATTTTTATCTTGTTCAGATAAACTAAAAACGCAGTGGATGCATCATTCACACCTGCAAGTACATAGTTTTCTTTTAGTTTGGCATCGGTAAGTGCTATCTGTTGGGCAAAATGAAAATAACCGTGCTTGTCGGGAATAGGATCGCCATGCGGGTCAAATTTCGGAAAACCCAGGAACTCATCCAGGCGTTCTACCAGTTCATCAGATTGTACATGTTCGAGTTGCTCGGCAATCTCATGTACTTTATCCCATGTAAATTTTAGATTTCTGACCAGGAAGGTTTCCCAGAGCCTGTGTTTGCGCAAAACTTTTACGGCAGTTTGTCTCCCGCTCTTCGTCAGAGACACACCATAATATTTTTTATACTGCACTAATTTTTTGTCAGATAACTTTTTCAGCATGTCAGTTACCGTAGCCGGGCTATGTTCCAGTTTATATGCCAGGTCATTGGTTTTCACGGTTTCGGTGTCCAGATCATCAAGAAGCTGAAAGATATATTTCAGGTAGTTTTCTTCTACTGCTGTTAACATGATAATAAATTTTTAGGCTAATCTAAAAAAAATATTGATATACTAAAAGATAAAAATCTATTTTACCAAAATTATGACAGCAAATGACAAAAAATGGTTAGTGCCGGAAAGTGATTTTTCGCTACCCGAATCTTATGCTACTATTGCTGTTCCAAAAAAATCAGGCTTTTTCCGGAAGTTGCTGGCATTCACGGGTCCCGGCTTAATGGTAGCCGTGGGCTATATGGATCCGGGCAACTGGGCCACAGATATTGAAGGAGGCTCTAAGTTTGGCTATACTTTACTTTCAGTCATATTAATCTCCAATTTGTTTGCCATTTTGCTTCAGTATTTATCTCTGAAATTAGGCATTTCCACCGGCAAGGATTTGGCGCAAGCATGTCGCGCCGCATATAGTCCCAAAGTATCTTTCGCTTTATGGATAGCTGCAGAAATTGCCATTACGGCTACCGATTTGGCTGAGGTAATCGGCTCAGCCATAGCCATACAATTATTATTTGGCATACCCTTACCCATTGGTGTTTTAATTACTGCTGTAGATGTTTTATTGATTTTGTTTTTACAACAAAAAGGATTTCGTTATTTGGAAATTATCGTGGGTGGACTTATTGGTATTATTTTACTTTCTTTCCTGACAGAATTATTATTATCCAAACCACAAATTAATGAGATAGTTCAAGGATTAATTCCATCTGCTGCCATTATTACTAATCAGGACATGCTGTATATTGCCATTGGTATCCTGGGAGCTACCGTGATGCCACACAATCTGTATCTGCATAGCAGTATTGTGCAAACGCGTCAATATGAAAGAAATGAAGAAGGCAAAAAGGAAGCCATCCGATTTGCTACAATTGATTCCACATTATCTTTGATGCTGGCATTTTTTATCAATGCCTCAATATTAATTTTAGCTGCTTCAGTTTTCCATTACAATCAACATACAGATGTGGCAGATATCTATGATGCCCATAAGCTGTTAGAACCCTTGTTGGGCAACAAGCTGGCTTCTGTTTTATTTGGGGTTGCCTTATTAGCCTCCGGGCAAAACTCGACTTTAACAGGAACTTTATCGGGGCAAATTGTCATG